>DAOVXI010000194.1 GCA_030636245.1 Deltaproteobacteria bacterium | reverse complement strand
ATCCATACTGACTGGTTTCGAATCTTTCAATTCCACCTTGCCGAGACAACCAATTTTAAAGACGTAGCGTATAAGAGTAACGATGTTCCTTACCTGGAAAGAGTTCTATGGGAGCGGTTTGTAGAAGGTCTATATGATGGATTTGTCCCGAAGGATCCCTGGAAAGGTGTCGTCGTAAATTATCGAGACAGAGAGGACATAGTGTATCGTGATCGGAAAGGCACAATACATGGAAAGGATCCTTTTCAAAAGACATCAGATATAACTCTCATTGCCTCGTTACGTGTTGAAGAGTTAAAGTTACAGTTATTTACTGTCTTAGAAGCTTTTCTTTTGGGGCAGGATATACATTTTCGCCAGTTCTTGTTCGAAACAGGCGAAACCGGTCCCTATGCCCGCCCTTTCATTTATATTGATCTTGATACTCACCAGTTGATCTTTGTCTCTCTTGAGCCTTATAGCTTTGGCAGTATGCCTAACAATTATCTTGCGGTAGGCGGTAAGGTTGGAACGCATTACGTTCGCAGTTATTACCTCGATTTCTTTAACAGGCCAATCACCTATTTTTCTCGTCTCCTTTTCTTTCTTATTGATACTGGTTGGGATACTTCACGTGGCGCTTACATTAAGTTTCTCCGCTTTCCAAATATAGATAATACCAGTATTCCTCCATTACATAAAGTCCCGGGAATGGATCTTGATGAATGGGAAGAATATCTCGATCATCGGTTTGGCAAGAAGGGGTCGTCCGGAAATATTGAACTACTCGTAGATGGAGATCAATTCTTCCCGTACTTTGTGGATTCCATCTTAGATGCCAAACAATCCATTAAAATGCGAACCTATATTTTTGATCGTGATGACTACGCTATTAAACTGGCGGATCTCTTGAAAAGAAGATCCAAAGATATCGATATCAAAATAATGCTTGACGGGTTGGGTTCTATCATGGCGCAGCGTAAATCTGCAGGAACAATGCCACCAGATCATAAAGCACCATTGGGTATAACCACCTATTTAATGAAAAAATCTAATCTGGAAGTGAGAAACCTGACCAACCCGTGGTTTACGGGAGATCATACCAAAAGCACTATCATTGACAGCAAAACAGCCTATCTTGGTGGCATGAACATCGGTCGTGAGTATCGCTGGGAATGGCATGACCTCATGATGAAAATTCAGGGACCCGTGGTAAACGACATAGAACATGAATTTGACAAGGCGTGGGCACATTCGTCGATACTTGGTGATTTTGTTTTTTTCTGGCATGTTCTAACAAATAGTGTAGAAGAGTCACTTCCCAATGGGTATCCTATCCGTGTACTAAAAACTAGTCCTGTGAAGTCTGACATATATAAAGCACAGTTGGCAGCAACACGGCGGGCAAAAAGCTATATCTATATAGAGAACGCTTATTTTTCTGATGTCACCATTCTCTATGAATTGGTAAGAGCTCGGCTGCGGGGTGTTGATGTGAGAGTAATTATTCCAATGGAGGGAAATCATGGTGTTATGAATGATAGCAATGTTATTGCAGCTAATACTTTGATTAAGTACGGGGCTAAAGTATATGCTTATCCCGGGATGTCCCATGTTAAAGCGGCCATATATGATGGATGGGCCTGTCTGGGTTCGGCTAATTTCGATAAGTTTAGCTTTCGTGTAAACCGGGAAATGAATCTGGCAACATCAGAAAGCAGTTTTGCAGAAGAGTTAAAAGAAGACGTGTTCAAGCCTGATTTTGAACGTTCTTTATTATTAATCAAGCCGCTGCCAGCGGGTTGGCTCAATGCTTTTGCTTTCATCGTTGCGAGTCAGCTCTAATAGCAACTAATGCTATGTTTATTCAAGTGTAAAATAATTACTATCCCTGGAATTTATGCCATAACTCTGTACATTCTTGTAGAACTGGAAAGGACTGTACCAAGTGGGAAAATATGATGCGTTGGATCAAGATAGCTCTGTTATTCTTAGGTGGAACAACCCTTCTCTGCATGCTGCTTCTGGCTATCGTTCTGGCCACCTTCGATAATAACGATTATAAAAGGCTCCTTACTCGGGCAGTCATGAAATACAGTGGCTATCAGCTCATTATAGAAGGTCCATTCTCGTTGGACCTGTCTATGGAACCTTCTTTATCAGCCTCTACAATCCGACTTGAAGATGTCACCGGTAAAACTCCTCCTCCAATAACTCAAATAGGCAAGTTCGAGATAAAGGTTGCTCTGTTACCACTCCTATCTCGAACAGTACTCATTAAGAATTTATTGATAGATGATGCAACTATATTTTGGACTATTGACGAAGATAGACTGATAAAAACTCGTGAGAGATCGCGCATTAAAACTGCATCCGACATCAACCTCCCTATCCTGGAAAAAGTTACCTTACGAAACATAAATGTAAACATTTCAGGTCAGGAAACGTATGACCAGACAAAGATCATAATAAGTCACTTTAGTATAGATGATGAACGTGATACCGGAACTCTTCATATCAAAAGCAACGGCACAGTAGACTCCGAAAAATATCTCATTGATGGTCAAATAGGAACATTGACTAAAATACTTGACAAAACCGCACCTTATCCGGTTGAGATTGCTCTTAAGACAGCGAATCTTGACTTAAAAGTATCCGGTACGATTGATGAATATGTTGAGGGAGAGGGATTAAATATCGATGTGTCTGTCGAGGAGGCTGACCTCTCAAACATACTGAAGGTTGTGGGCGTGGACATCCCGGAACTTGGTCACCTGAATCTTAATGGAACAATTACCGGCAGCGTGGAAGCTCCGGGCTTTTCGGATTTCAACATGGCAATTTCCGGAGGCAATAACGTAGAATTCTCGGCAAAAGGCTCGGCTGCCAATCTGATTAGCGGAGATGGGACAAACATCGCAATCTCCGGATCATCCTCAAATAGAGATGT
>DAOVXI010000089.1 GCA_030636245.1 Deltaproteobacteria bacterium | reverse complement strand
GAGTGCCTCCTATGGCTTCTATGCTTTCTTTTACGATATCCATTCCCACACCCCTGCCGGAGACATCCGTGACAATATCTTTAAGGCTAAGCCCCGGGGTACATATGAGAAGTAAAGCTTCTTCATCCGTCATGTTCTTTACTATATCAGGTTCAATGCCGCTCTCCATCGCCTTTACTCGTAGCCGCGCGACATCAATGCCCTTGCCGTCATCACTTATCTCAATTACCGCGTTATCCATGAATGCATGCGCCCGTACCTTTATGGTCCCTGCCTTGGGTTTGCCGCCGGCCTCGCGGAATTCAGGAGCTTCAATGCCGTGGTCAACGGCGTTACGGATCAAATGTATCAGAGGATCTCCCATTTTTTCGAGCACCGAGCGGTCGAGGCTGATCTCGCCGCCGCCGAGCTCAAGGGTTACCTCTTTCTGTGATTGTTTTGCTATATCCCTTACAGCTCTTGGAAGATTCTCCGTAAGATTTGAAAAGGGAAGCATGCGCGCCTTAAGGATGCCTTCTCTTAACTCCTCGACATTTTTTGAAAGTTTATGAGCGCCGTCTCTCATTGAAATTGTTCCGTTCTTGTGAATGTCCTCCTTAAGAGTTGAAAGGCTCATGAGGAGGTCGCCTGTCACTCTCAACAGTTCGTCAAATGTTTTACCTTCAACACGCATACTCGTGGGTATACGAAGTTTTTGTTCGCTCTTCGTGGCGGGTGGTTCATTATCAAGACCGCTCTGTTCGATGGGGCTAGCCGGAGCTGCTGCTGCGCTCGAAGGCTCGGCGGTTGCAAGTGCTTTTACTTTGGAGGTTATCTCGGTAAGGTCTGGTAATCTCTCGGCATCCGCCTCGATAGCGTCAACGACCGATTTCATCGCGTCAAGAGATGTTAGGAGTCCACCTACTACATCCGGGGAAGGGGTAAGTTTAGAGCCTCTGAAACTATCGAGCAGCCCCTCTTGAACATGAGCGAACTCTTTGAGCACATCATAGCCCATTGACGCACACATACCTTTAATGGAGTGATAGTGACGGAAGAGGTCGTCTATTACACCTTTAACGCTTGAATCATCGCCGGGGGTCTCAAGACTCAGTAACCCCTTTTCTATATCAGCTAGATGTGCGTTTGTTTCAGTTAAAAACAGTTCTTTATATTGGGAATTATCCATAATGACAAGGCTCCAAAAGTCTTTAGACGAGAGATCTAAGGATATTGAGGACTTCTTCTTCCTGAGGGGGTTTTTTTATGTAAGCGCTAATGCCGCAGTTCTCTGCGTCTTTTATGATAGAATCACTTTTCATTGTGCTGCACATTATTATTTTAGGAGCGTTCGCCCTTTTGGAGATCTCCTTAGCTGTCTCAATGCCGTTCTTAAGAGGCATAATTATATCGAGGAACACAATGTCGGGCTGAAGTTCATCAAGCTTATCCAAGCCCTCAATGCCGTCATTTGCCTCACCGATGACCGTGAAGCCATCGGCCTTTGATATTATGTCACTTATTATTCTTCTGAAAAATGCGTCGTCGTCTATTATGAGTACTTTTGCTGACATTGCTTTGTTCCTTATCGTAGATGTTGTATGGAGCTATCAAAGATAGCTCTCCAGTCTATGATCTTTATTAGTTTGTTGCTAAAATGAAAAGAGCTTTTTATAAATAACTCGTCATCGCTACTGCTTTCCCCGGACTCTCCCGAACGGAAGAATGTCGGCACACTGCTTCCGAGCTTTAAACCGAGACACCTGTTCCCTACGGCGAGTATGGCTATACGCTGTATCTTCTCTTTGGTGGCAACCGTTGTGATCTTAAATATCTTGGCGGTGTCTGCAACTGCAACCGCCTGGTTCTTAAAGCTCACCGTACCGCAGATTTCATGCTCAGTGTCTTCTATGGCCGGTATGAGATATATTTTATCGGTTTCTATTACCGCGTCAATATCGCATAGGTTAAGGCCGAAGTTGAAATCACCAACTTTGAAGGTCAGGAGATCATCGGAGCCGCACTTATTGTCCATTGTTCCTCAAGCTTTTCTTGGAGTTACTTTATTTAATGGTTACTATCTTTAGCGTCGTCATTCTCTGATCCTGCTGTTTCGTCGCCAAAAAGGTTTTTTATCTCAGTGCCGGTAGAATCCATAATCACGGCAGCTGGCTCTGCGTTCTCAGTGCTGATAGTGCTTTCTTGCTCCGGTGCCTGAGTTGGTTCCTTTGGATCTTCTGCTTTGGTGTTTTCTTGTTGTTGAATATCCAAGTCGTCGTCTATTGTAAATTTGCTGACAACACTGTTAAGTTCATTCGATAGCTTTGAAAGAGTAGCTGAAGCGGCGAGGGTCTCCTTAACGGCGCTACCGTGGGCCTCTACCGCGCTGTCGACTGTCTCGGTGCTTGAGAGGTTTTGTTGCGCTATCTCAGCGACCTCTTCAATTGTGATAACGGCTTTTTCAAGCTTCTCTTTCTGTGTGCCGGTAAGTCCTAGTATCAAGGTGGCTTTCTCCGCGACATCCGATGTGTACTCGGTTATATCACCGAGTATATCCCTGATCTTACGGATGTCGTCCCTGCCTTCCTTTAAGTATGATGTAGCCACTGTCGCGGTGGCGACAACCCTTTCAACCTCGGTTTTTAAGTCTTTGACGATACTGGATACATCCGCAACGCTTGTGTTCGTGTTGTCGGCAAAGCGTCTGACCTCTTCCGCGACCATTGCAAAACCCTTGCCGTGCTCACCGGCCTTGCTTGCTTCAATCGTTGCGTTCAATGCCAGAAGGTCGGTTTGTCTGGAGATGTGCGTTATGACTTCAAGTACCATTGGTATGTCGTTGAGGCGTTCTTTAAGGGTTATCGCTGCTTCTTCGGTCTTTTCTATGCCACCGAAGATAGTTTCCATCTTTTCAATGGCGCTTGTAGCGGTGTTCGCTCCCTTTTGGACCATACCGTTAACCTTCTGCGAAGCATTGGCCGCGTCGGTTACCTTGATGGCCGCATCATCTGCCAAGCGGGAGACTTCTTTTATGGCTTTTGAGGTGTTTTCTATATGGTGTGCCTGCTCAAGGGCTCCGTCGAAGATCTTTGAAGAGCCAAGAACTATGTCATTGGAGGACTCAAGGCTTTCCTCTACTATCTCGTTGAGTGTCTCCTGGGCTTCAGCCAGGTTGGCAGAGGTGCCTTTTATGTGTGCGACAAGGCCTCTCAGGTTTGTGAAAACAAGCGTGAGGGCATCGTCAAGGTCTTCTGTTTCGTCTGGAAAGCGTTTGGACCTTATCATAGTGCTTTTTGACCTGCTCAGGTCTCCGAGACTTATCCGCTTTGCCATCTCCGTTAGGATGGTGAAATTCTTTGTGAACTTATTTGAAAAAAAGTATCCGAAGACAAGGCCCACAAATATGGCTGTTAAGAACGACATGGGTTCCCTCAGCCACTCTGGCATATCGGCATCCTCATAAACGCCCGGTATGAAAGCTGCCGCAGCAACAATGAAGAGGAATCCGATTATGAACTTATATGCTATGGGTACATTAATTTTCATTGCTTAAGAATGCCTTTCAATATAGTGATAATAATTATAGGCTTAAAGTATGAGTTATGTCAATTTGTTAAGCGGATTATTTGAAGTGTTCAAAGCCGCATGACCCCGGCTCGATATCGCCACCATCGGGACCGGTGACAACTATCTCAGGAGTGTCTGTTATCATCCCGATCTTTGTGAAATTAAGCTTTGCCTGCATCCCTGCCGAGACGACCTTTTTTTCATCTCCGGCTTTGACCGTAAAGAGAAGTTCATAGTCTTCTCCGCCTGATATCAATTGTGCTTTTTCGAGTTCACTAAGGCCTTTGCCGGGGCCTTCTTCCATATACATGGTAAATTCATTTGACAATGGCACCTGCTCCAAGAATAATTTGGCTCCGAGCTTACCAGCCTTTGTTTTGTCGGTTCTGGCATTGCAGGCATCAATAATGTTGGTCAGGTCTTTTACGACCCCATCGCTGATATCCGTCATGGATGTTGCCAGCCCAAGTCCCGATAACATGCCGCCTGCTGTGACCCTTGGGGTGGGAGAGAGGTGGCGCATACATAGAGGGCGGTAAGGGCCCTTCATTGCCTCTGCCCCGGATTCCTTAAGAACCTTAAGCCCCAGCGCCGAGTCACCCAGGGTGCCGCTTGTGAAAACGAGCTCTCCTGCGCCGGCACCATGTCTATATATTACGCTGTCCTCCCGTGCTTCACCCAGCACCGTGGTTGTAATGCTCAGGTCTTTCGGGCTTAAGGAGGTGTTTCCGCCTATCAGTTTCAGGTTGAACTTGGTGGCAGAGTCTTTTATGCCTTTTAGTATGGCTTGAAGCTCATTCTTTTTCGTTGTTTCCGGAAGGTTGAGCGAGAGGAGCAGGTACCTTGGCAGCGCACCCATGGCGGCTAAATCAGAGAGGCTTATGTTTATGGATTTTCTGCCGATAAGCTCAGGGTTTGTAAGTTCCTTTATGAAGTGCACTCCCTCGGTCATCGTGTCGGTAGTTGTGAGGGTCAAGGTGTCAAAGGACGGGGTGTGCACCGAGCAGTCGTCACCGATACCCATGATCACGCTTTGGTCGTCATATGCGAAAATATCAGAGTCAAATGTGCTCTTAATGAGCTTGATTATAGCGTCTTCACCGATCTCTTTAAGTGTCATAGCTCAATTCTAGGCGCGCTTTTGCGGTTTGGCCTTAGGTCTCGCGGCTCTTTTAACGGCAGATTTTTTCGCCTGTTTCTTTACTGTTTTTTTTGGTGCCTTGGCTCCGCCGGGCTTTTTGGTCTTCTTTTTTGCGGCTGTCTTCTTGGCAAAAACGAGTTTTAAGACATCATCCATGTGAGCAACCGGGTGGAAGGTCATTTTCTTTCTTACCTCGTCAGGTATCTCTTCAAGGTCTTTTTTGTTCATCTCGGGAAGTATTACCGTATAGATGCCTGCACGCATGGCGGCGAGGCATTTTTCCTTAATACCTCCCACGGGAAGCACCTTTCCTCTAAGTGTTATCTCACCTGTCATCGTGATCTCTTTACTTAGAGCGCGTTTCGTAAGCGCCGAGATGAGGGCGGAGGCGATCGTGATGCCGGCGCTGGGGCCGTCTTTCGGGATGGCTCCTGCCGGGACGTGTATGTGAATGTCTATGTTTTTATAGAAATCTTCTTTCAGCTTAAAGGTCTTGGCCCTGCTTCTTGCGTAGCTGAATGCGGCCTGCGCGCTTTCCTTCATGACATCGCCAAGCTGGCCTGTCAGCGTGAGCTGGCCCCGGCCCTTCATTATAGTTGTTTCAATGTGGAGTATCTCACCTCCGACAGGGGTCCATGCAAGTCCTGTAGCTACCCCGACCTCGTCTTTTTCCTGTTCATCCTCAGGGATAAAGGTAGGCACACCCAGGTAATCCGAGACCTTATCGGCGTTTATGATAGTCTTCTTCTTTAGTCCTTCGGCTACCTGGCGAGCGACCTTTCTGCAAAGGTTGGCGATCTGACGCTCAAGGTTCCTGAGCCCGCTCTCTCTCGTATATCCCGTTATGACCTGCCTGATGGAATCGGTGGGTATCTCGATCAGCTTTTTAGTAAGTCCGTTCTCCGTTATCTGACGGTCGATGATATACTTCTTGCTGATCTCTATCTTTTCCTCTTCCGTGTAGCCTGGGATATAGATGGTCTCCATCCTGTCACGCAGGGGTCCCGGTATCGGGTCCGCCTGATTGGCTGTGGTAAGGAACATCACCTTCGACAGATCAAAGGGAACATTCAGGTAGTGGTCGCTAAATGAGTTGTTCTGCTCCGGGTCGAGTACCTCCAGGAGAGCAGATGAAGGGTCGCCCCTGAAGTCCGAGCCGAGCTTGTCTATCTCGTCGAGCATGAATACCGGGTTGCACGTGCCGGCTTGCTTTATTCCCTGAATTATCCTTCCCGGGAGCGCGCCAACATAGGTACGTCTGTGCCCGCGTATCTCTGCCTCATCTTTTATTCCTCCAAGGCTCATGCGTACGAACTTTCTTCCCATGGCCTTGGCGATAGAGCGTCCCAGGCTTGTTTTTCCCACACCGGGAGGGCCCACAAAGCACAGTATCGGGCCTTTGGTGTCTTTATTGAGCTTGCGTACGGCAAGGTACTCAAGAATTCTTTCTTTTACCTTTTCAAGGTCATAGTGGTCGGAGTCGAGAATTGACTTCGCCTTTTTTATGTTAAGGCTCTCTTTTGTTGTTTTAGTCCATGGCAGATCAACAAGCCACTCAAGGTAGGTCCTTATGAGCGTTGCCTCTGCCGCGTCCGGGTGCATCGCCTCAAGACGGTCAGCCTGTTTTATGGCTTCCTTCTCGACCTCTTTGGGCATCTTGGCCTTATTTATCTTGTCCCTGAACTCGCTTGCGTCGTCGTTGCCTTCATCGAAGTCGCCAAGCTCGTTCTTTATTGCTTTTAACTGCTCTCTTAAGTAGTACTCACGTTGGGTGCGGTCCATCTCTTCTCTGGCTTGAGTTTGTATCTTAGCCTGCATCTGGGAGACCTGATGTTCCTTCAGGAGCAGGTCATAGACCTTGTTGAGTCTTTTTATGGGGTCTATGGTCTCAAGCACTTCCTGGGCTTCCGCCACACCGAGTCCAAGGTTGGCCGCGGCCAGGTCTGCTACGCGACCGGGGTCCTGCATATTGTCCAAGACCATCATGACCTCGGGAAAGGCTATCTTGCCTAGGCTTGCGAGCTTTTCAAGAATATCTCGAACGTTCCTTATTGTTGCCTCTACCTCAACAGGGGCCTTATCCATGTGTGTTTCTTTTATCTTGGTTATCTCTACCGTGTAGGTCATGTTTTTTTCTTTTGAGCTGTTTATCTTGGCGCGTGCAAGACCCTGGACAAGGATCTTAACACGACCATCGGAGAGCTTGAGCATTCTCATTATCATTCCGACAGTGCCGTATTGGTAGAGATCATCAGGGGTGGGGTCTTCTTTTGATATATCTTTCTGGGTGCTGAGAAAGACGAGCCTGTCCTTTGAAAGCGCCATGTCAACGGCGTTTATACTTTTTTCTCTTCCAACGAAAAGCGGGATTATCATAAAGGGGAATATGATGACGTCCCTGACAGGCAGTAGCGGCAATACCTCCGGGATGACTAGCTGCTCATCCGGCTGCAGCTCCTCTACCTGTATATCGTCTTCTATGTTATTATCATCAGCCATTGTTATTTATGCCTCATCCGTTTCAACTTTTATTTTTTTAGGTTGACCGCGTTTTTCTTCGATCCTGGGCAGTGTTATCTGAAGTATTCCTTTTGAGTATAATGCTTTTATCTCGGATGTGTTTACCGGGACCGGCACCTCGACGGCTCTGAAGATGTGGCCGAAGCTGCGTTCCATACAGATGTAGTTAGTTGTATTATCTTCAAAGCACTCATACTTATGGGCTTTTATGTTAAGGTTATTTCTCAATATGGATATCTCTATGTCCTCGGCCCTTCCTCCCGGGAGTTCTACACTGATGGTAAGGACTTTATTTGTGGAGTACATG
>DAOVXI010000082.1 GCA_030636245.1 Deltaproteobacteria bacterium | reverse complement strand
CGAACCTTCCGGTAAAGCTTAAGCTTGCGGATATGTATCAAAAACTTGGCTTTGATAAGGATGCTTTCAGTTCTTACTGGGATGTCTTTGAGAAGCTGATGGAGCAGGGGAAGATTGATAAGGCGGAGAAGGTTGTCGCCGAGCTCTATCGTAACAACTCAAGCGATCCGAAGGTTCTGGAAGGTGTGCTTGAGTTAAGTAAAAAGAAAAAAGATGATAGTGCATACTTCAAGTATGGTAAAGAATTGGCTTTAATATCAAAGTCTTCCGGTGACAATGACAAGGCGCGTGAGCTTTGCGAAGAACTCCTTAAGATAAACTCAAGTGACGATGATATCGTTTCATTACTTAATGAGATCAAGTTTGAGGCGGGAGAACTCGCAGAAGGCGGCGATGATCTTATAGAGTTTCCGGTTGATAGCGGTGAAGGTCAGGGTGCTGCGGGTGATGAGGAATTAGTCGATGAAGGGGAACCTCTTATAAGCGATGATGAGATGGTCGCAGAGGACCAACCTCTTATTTCAGATGAAGAAATAGGCACTGAGGCGGCCGAGGAGATCGAGGCGGTCGAGGAGATCGAAGAGATAGAAGAACTCGAAGAAATCGAGGAATTAGAGGAATTAGAGGAAGTAGAAGAAGTTGTTGAAGAGGCTCCCGAGTACAGTGAATTTTCAGATGAGGGTGGCGACGGAGGTGAGGCAGGGTTTGGCGGTGACGACTTTGTTGACCTCTCAAAGGACCTTGATATCGATGATGCCTTGAGCGGACTCCTGGATGCATGGGATGAAGATGAAGATATTGGGTTGGGCGATGAAGGTGAAGGTGGGTCAGTTGAGAATGAAGAGTCTGAGACGCACTATAACCTCGGAATCGCATATATGGAGATGGAACTTTATGATGATGCAATTAAGGAGTTCAAGATAGTTGTAGGTTCTCCTAAGTATGAGTTTGATGCCTTCACAAGGACCGGTATCTGTTTGATGGCACAAGGCGAGGTGGATGAAGCCATAATGAGTTACCTGAAAGCTATGCAGGTTGCCGGTGCCGCTGATGATGACAGAAAAGGTCTTATGTATGACCTTGGACTTGCCTATGAGGCTCACGGAAACGCCGAGGATGCTAAAGAGATGTTCCAGATGGTTCATGAGATCGACCCGAACTATAGAGATGTTGAGGCGAAGCTTGCGGGCAGAAACCCGGATGATGATGCCCCGGATGATGACGATGACATGATAGAAGCTGAGATGCTTTAAGGCTGATATAAATATCTAATGTGGCAATAGCCGGCAATAGCCGGTTTTTTATATTAATCATAGGAGGTTGTATTGTGAAAAAGTTATTGATCGGTCTTACATTTTTTTCTTTAATGATATTTTTATCTACCTCGATTATTTCTTGTTCGGAGACGGAGAAGGGTGCCACCAAGACTTCACCGGTAGCGGTAACTGAGAAGAGTAAGGTGGCTGAGCCCGCCGCAGCGAAGACCGAAAAAAGCGATAGCAGTACGGATACAGAGAAGACAGCTACTGATCCCGTAGTTTCAGAGAGTGCGGCAGAGAAGACAACTGAAGCCGGCACGGATGATGAAGTAGCAAAGAAGGATGAGATGGATCTTACGAAAGTAAGGGCAGTCATAGAGACAAAGTACGGCAACATAGAGTTAAAGTTCTTTCCCGATAAGGCTCCGGGTCATGTAAAGAACTTCATAAAGTTGGCCACAGAGGGGTATTATGACGGAACGATATTCCATAGAGTGATCCCTAACTTCATGATACAGGGCGGTGACTCCAACACAAAGGGTGATGACGTTAACACCTATGGTAGAGGCGGTCCCGGCTACACGATAAACGCAGAGTTCAACGACATTCCGCATAAGAGGGGCATACTATCGATGGCAAGAAGCCGCTCGGTAAACAGCGCAGGCTCCCAGTTCTTTATCGTTGTTAAAGATTCGAATTCTTTGGATTATAAGTACACGGTCTTTGGCGAGGTCGTAAGCGGCATGGATGTGGTTGATAAGATAGTGAACCTACACAGAAATAGCAGGGACCTTCCCAACGAGAGGGTAGAGATGAAGGTAAAGATCATAACCGTAAATTAAAATCATATAGGCTTTGAGTTGAATTCGACTTAAGCCGAAAGGGGAGAGCAAAAGATGAGCGAGAAGAAGGCAGTGATTGAGACAAACCTCGGTAATATCGAAATAAAACTTTTTTCCGATAAGGACCCCGGCCATGTCGACAATTTTGTGAAGCTAGCGACAGAAGGTTACTATGACGGTACTATATTTCACAGAGTTATCCCAGGTTTCATGATACAAGGCGGCGACTCCAATACAAAAGGAGACGACAAGGCCACATACGGCATGGGAGGCCCCGGGTACACGATAAACGCTGAGTTCAGTGATACACCTCATACTCGCGGAATAATCTCCATGGCAAGAGCTATGGACCCGAACAGCGCAGGCTCCCAGTTTTTTATTGTTGTTAAGGACTCGAACTTTCTTGATGGTCAGTATACTGTTTTTGGTGAGGTAGAAAGCGGCATGGATGTAGTGGATAAGATCGTTAGCCTGCCGAGAAATCCCAATGATCTTCCTGATGAGAGAGTAGAGATGAAGGTCAAGGTAGTTGAGTAGAAAGGCTTTTATTTATAGTAGATAAAATTAAAAGGCCCCGCTAGATAGCGGGGCCTTTTTTTGTTTATATCTTTCGCTTAAGCTCAGGCTCTTTTACGTGCTTTGGCCTTGCTCGCGCTTTTCTTCTTTGGCCTGCTTGGAGTGGCTTTTTTCTTTGCCGTCGCTACAGCTGCTCTTGCGGCCGCTTTCTTCATCTTTTCCTTTACTGCTTTTATTCTCGGCGCAGCCAGAGCCTTCTCTTTTTTAAGCGCCTTTTCGACCTTCTCGATCTCTTTTGCCGGTATATCGAATACTCTCTTTAGATATTTTTTCTGAGTTTCATATAGAGAAGGTATCCATCTGTCCTTGGGTATGATCTCGCGGCACTTACAAATTTGTCTAAGAGGTCTGTCAACGAAGAGGTCGCCCCTGTTCCATGTTATGGGGTAGGTTTTGCATATCGTTGGTATGAGCTGTTCTGGAAGTCCTTTTTTTCCAACAAGGTAGAAAAGGGAACAGCCGCTTTCTTTGTGGAGGTGGAACATACACCTTTGATCCTTCTCCCTTACCTCGGTCTCTCTCCAGCCGCCTCCGATATAATCATCATCGGCCTTCAGCCCTGACTGAAAACAGTCCTCTATCTTGGCCTTTATGAGCGGCTCTATTTGTTTTCTGTGTTTGTATATAAGCTTGAGGCTTGCAAGGTCAACATCACAGCCATACTCGCAGCAGATGTCGTTACACGCGCTCTCATAGCAGCCTTCGTCAAAAAGTCCTTTCTGGCGGACGATGTCCAGGTTGATCTTTTTGATCTTTATCTTCTTGATGTTTTTGGTGTTCTTTGGGATGTTAATGCTCATGGCAGGTGTACCCTCCGTTTGATTGGTTTTGGTAGTACTTGCTCTTTTGTCGAATGTTTACTAAAATTGAAAAAAGTATATCAAAGCAAAGGATCTTATACAAGTTGAAAATGCTTAATAGAATAGTACTTAAATATCTTTTTACGGTGATGGTTGTTGTATCCGTAACTGCGTCTCCGGTATGGGGGGCGCAAAAGCCTTGTACCGTAACTGTCGCTTTGGGTGGTGATGTTTATCTCGGAGGGGGTGTTCTAAAGTATTTAAAAAAGAACAAGAAGGATTATTACTTCAAGAGCATGGAGAAGCTCTTTAAGGAGTCGGATGTCTCTATCTTAAACCTGGAGGTTCCTTTCACGGACCATAAAGAGAAGTTCATGGAAAAGCTCTACATAATGAAGGCTCCTGATTACATGGTGGGTTCTCTTACCGGGATAGGTATTGATGCGGTGAGTCTGGCAAACAACCATATGATGGATTACGGTAAGGTCGGGCTTGAGGATACGCTTGAGGTTTTGGATAAGGCTTGCATTGAATACTCAGGGGCAGGCGTGGATCTTAGTGAAGCACGGACCCCTGCCGTTGTTACGATCTCCGGAGGAGTAAAGGTTGCGCTTCTGTCATACTCAAAAACATATCCTTTAGAGTTCTATGCAAAGAGAAAACGGGCGGGGACAGCTCCGGGCTATATGTCCTATGTGAAGAAGGATGTTGAGTTGGCAAGAGAGAATGCGGATATAGTCGTTGTTGCGTTCCATTGGGGCAGTGAGTTTATGAAGACCCCTAGAAGCTATCAGAAAGAGCTGGCCAAGGCGGCCATAGATTCGGGAGCTCAGATCGTTGTCGGACATCATCCGCATGTGCTTCAGGGGGTCGAGAGCTATAAGGGAGGTATTATACTTTATAGCCTTGGGAACCTTGTCTTCGGTACTCTCAGTAGAGGAAGTGTTGAGGGGATGGTGGCAAAGGTAACTTTGCTTAGGGGTGATGATGGCAGCTACTCTTTTCACACAACGGAATTATTGCCGCTGGATGTTGAGAACAGGGTGGTGCGTTACGGCCCCAGTCCCATTGAGGGTGAGGCTGCTGAGTCTTTATTGAAGGAGCTTACGGGAAAGAGGCTCATGACCTATGAAGAGCTGAAAAAGGCTGATAAAAAGAAGAAACGAGCCAAGAAAAAAGACGGGAAAGATAAGGTGGCTGGAAATACTTCAAAGCCTGATGAAAAGGACGCTCGGAAAGAAGGTTCGGGCGAGGGTGATATTTTGCTCCTGGATCCAAAAGATGCCAAGTATTCCAAGGTATTGCCGCTGTGCATTGACTGTCCTAAGCCTATAAAGAACCCCAATTTTCTCTTGCATTACGCCAGGCTGTGTGGTAATTTATATAATTAACGAAGTGGGCTTTACGCCCACTTTTTTTATTACCTCATAAAGGGGCCTGAGTCCAGCTCCTGTTATCTTATGAGATATGCACCTAAAGGACGTTGATCGTCCTTTTTTAACATTGTAAGTTATTGTTTTTTTGGAGGATTTCTTGAGTTTTAGTAATATAGAGGAAGGGTGTGGCAAGCTTGTTACGCCTTTGTTGAATGAACTTGGGCTTGAGCTTGTTGATGTTGAGTTCAAAACAGAGAGTGGCAGGAAGATCTTGAGGGTCTTCATTGATAAACCGGAAGGCGTTAATGTTGATGACCTTTCAAAGGTAAGCCGAGAGCTTGGGACGCTGCTTGATGTTGAGGACTTGATAGGCGAGCGCTACTCGCTGGAGGTCTCTTCACCGGGGCTTGACAGGCCGCTCAAGAAGAAAAAAGACTTTGAGACCTATGCGGGCAGAAAGATAAACCTTAAGACAAAAGAAGCGGTCAATGGCAGGAAAAACTTTAAGGTTGTAATAAAAGAAGTCAGCGAAGATGAGGTTATAGTTTCAGACAGTGAAGGCACTGACTGGACAATTGAGTTTGCTAATATAGAAAAAGCAAGACTAGAGATTGAAATATAAGGAGGTAAGCTTATGCTTGCGAACCTGACAAACATTATTGAACAGGTTGGAAAAGACAAGGGAATAGACAAGAAAGTTCTTATCGAGGCTCTTGAGTCGGCTATGATAAAGGCCGCTGAAAAACGTTTTGGTCTCAATAAAGAGATCGAGGCGCATTATGACGAGGATGCCGGCGAGATAGAGCTTTTCATATTCAAGACGGTCGTTGAAGAAGTTTCAGAGCCGGATCTTGAGATATCCATGGGGGAGGCGGTTGAGTTGGACCCGGAGGCTCAGGAGGGCGACAGCCTCGGGCTAAAGCTCGACTCAAAAGAGTTTGGCAGGATCGACGCACAGACAGCCAAGCAGATCATCATCCAAAAGGTCCGAGAGGCCGAGCGTGATATCGTCTTTAAAGAGTACAGCGAGAAGATCGGCGAGATAATAACCGGTATTGTCCAGCGTTTCGAGAGGGGAGACATTATTGTCGACCTCGGAAGAGCAGAGGCGCTACTTCCCAAAAAAGAACAGGTAAGGCGCGAGGGTTATCGCCAGGGTGAGAGGATACGTGGAGTTGTCATGGATGTCAGGGTCGATGCAAAAGGCCCTCAGGTCGTGATATCAAGGACGCATCCTGATTTTCTTGTCAAGTTGTTCCAGATGGAGGTGCCCGAGCTTTATGAGGGTATCGTAGAGATCCAGGCCGCAGCACGTGAGCCGGGGGATAGGGCAAAGATAGCGGTATCATCAAGCAACCCGGATGTTGATCCGGTGGGTGCTTGTGTTGGTATAAAAGGCTCAAGGGTGCAGGCTGTTGTGCAGGAGCTAAAGGGTGAGAAGATAGATATAGTCCACCATTCAATAGACCCGGCGCTTTTGGCAAAGAACGCGCTCTCGCCGGCACAGATCTCAAGGGTCATAGTTGACGACGCGGAACACTCCATGGAGGTTATCGTCCCTGATGACCAGCTCTCGCTTGCCATAGGAAAAAAAGGGCAGAACGTAAGGCTTGCCGCAAAGCTAACCGGTTGGAAGATAGATATCTACACTGAGACAGAGTCAAGTGACAGAGCCAGTGCTACCTTAAGCCCTGATGAAGCCTTTGAGAGAGAGATCAATGCTGCCAAGGAAGCCGCGAAGGCAGAGAAGAAGGAAGGCATAAGCAGCCTTAAAGGCGTGGGCTCGAAGACAGTAGAGTTGCTTAATGCGGCAGGTTTTGCAACCATCGCTGATTTAGCGGATAGTACGATAGATGCTTTGGCAGAGGTAGAGGGTATAGGTAAAAAGAAAGCAGAAAGTATTATTGGGGCGGCGAAAGCGGCTTTATAAAGTATTGTTTTGCCTGTACGTACCTGCATAGGATGTTCAAAAAGGGATGAACGAAGTAACCTTTTAAGGTTGGTGCTAAAGGGTTCAAGTGTAATCATAGCCGATGGAAGAGAACAACCTGCGGGCAGGGGAGCAAGCCTTCATCCATTAGCCGAGTGCCTTGAGAAAGCAGTAAAAAAACGCGGGGCATTCAAGAGAGCTTTTAAGGTAGACAATGTTGAGTTCAATAAGGAATGGTTACTTTCTGAGATAAAGAGAATTTTAGGTAGCGGTTAAAGGAAAGAAAAATAAATGACTGAAAACGAAAAAAAAGAAAAAAGCGAAGAGATAGTAGAGAAACGTATTAAAACTACTGTCATAAGGCGCAGGGCAAAGAAAGCGACCCCGGCGGAAGAAGAGCCAAAGAAGGTCACTGCCGCGGCCGAGGAAGCTACTGCGGAGGAAAAGCCCAAGAAGGCTGCTGCTGCGACTACGGCCAAGAAAGCCGAGGCGGAGGAGAAGCTCAAGAAGGCTGCTGCCGCAAAGAAGATCACGGCCAAGAAAGTTGAAGCCGAGGCGGAGGAAAAGCCCAAGAAGGCCGCGGCCAAGAAAGCCGAGGCGGAAGAGAAGCCGAAGAAAGAAGCGGCCCAAAAAGCTCCGGCCAAGAAGGCCGCGAAGCCTAAGAAGAAAACAGAAGCCGAGTTAAAGAAGGATAAGATCAAAAAAGAGGTAACTGTTTTTGCGCCTGAAAAGGCCAAAGAGCAGCCTTTCCAGGTTCGCCAGGTATTCAGAAGAGGAAAGCGCTACCAGGTACGTCAGACCCGTCGTAAACCGCAATTTCAGCCAAGCCGTGAGCTAAAGAAAACAGAGGTAACGGT
>DAOVXI010000132.1 GCA_030636245.1 Deltaproteobacteria bacterium | reverse complement strand
TGATCAAAGCCAGCAGGCTGCAACGGCCAGTCGATTTCATCTGCTATCTTAGACACAATCTCATTGTTGGTTGATAGGTATAGGGGCATTCGCGTAATGCCCTGAATCCTGGAGGATGAAGAACTTACATGCTGATCTACCACACACTTGGGAAGATTCCCGCTAAGCGGCACATTGTGTTCCGCCAGCCGGACGGTACGCTTTATCCTGAGCAGCTGGCCGGGATGGCCGGGTTTTTGGCGCATGTATCCTGGGAACCAGTGAGTGCGCAGGTGATGACGACTTTTCTCGACATGAGCGCTTCTCAACAAACAAAAAATAACAGAAGTGCGCGAAACAGATTATGCCTAAAGGATGGCGAGGCGGGCCTTGGCGGCGCGTTCAATCGCCGCCTTGGTACCGGATATAACAACCTGCCCCGGACTATTCAGGTTTGCGGCAACAACCTGCTCATCCCCTGTTGAAGCTTTCCTGCACTCTTCAATTACCATGTCATTATCAAGCCCTATGACCGCGCTCATCGCGCCAAGACCCTCCGGCACGCTCTCCTGCATAAAACGACCTCTGTTACTTACAAGCTTTATGGCATCAGAAAGCTCCAGCACACCGGCGCAGACTAAGGCGGTGTACTCACCAAGGCTGTGTCCCGCTACATAAGCGGCGTCAAGCTCACACTCTTCCCTTATACCCCTTAGCACAGCTATACTTGCCGTAAGGATAGCCGGCTGGGTTATCTCTGTCTTTGAAAGCTCTTCAACAGGGCCACTGAAACATAGATCTTTAATATCTACATCAAGAGAGGCGTTGGCGATCTCGAAAACCTCTTGGGCCCCTTTGCTTACATCAAAGAACTCTTTACCCATACCAACAGACTGGGAACCCTGACCCGGGAATATTAATGCTGTTTTTTTCATGGCCTAATTTTTCGCTCCTGCTTCTTTGAGTAGCTTTATAAGTTCTTCGTTCTTAACACCCTCGGCTATATCGAGAGCAGAGAATCCGTCATTCGTTCTTACCGCAACGTCCGCCCCTGCCTTTATAAGAAGACGGGCAACCTCTGTATGTCCCTTAACGCTGGCTATAACAAGGGCACTCATACCGTTCTCATTTATTATATCAAGTTTGGCCCCTACACTTATAAGCATGGCCACAGCTTCAGTGTTGCCGTGAAGTGCAGCGGTCTTTAATGCATTCTGATTCATTGAGCCGAGCCAGTTCACATCCGAGCCAAACTCAATAAGAATTTCCGCGCTCTCGGTGTCGCCCCGGATCAGCGCATATATCATAGCCGTTGCGTCATTTAAGTCTACCATATCAGGCTCTGCGCCGTTCTCAAGCAGAACCCTTATAAGCCCCTTGTTGCCGGTAACGATAGCATACATCAAAGCGCTTCTTTTTTCATCTGTTACAGCATTTATGCCGGCATCAAAGCTTAAGAGTTGAAGCACGGTGGAGAGGTGCTCATTCTTGGTGGCATGGATAAGAGGTGTAAGCCCCTTTTCATCCCTTACGTCTACCAAAGCGCCCCTCTGAAGTATCTCTTTAACAAGAGAGCCAAGGCCAAAGCGCGCCGAGATGGTAAGAGCGTCCCTTCCGTCAAGCACGCGTTTCTTTTCAAGCGGCGACCCTTCTCTTACTAAAAAAAGCGCGACCGGTGTATTAGCATAATTCAAGGCCGCAAGAAGCGCTGTCTCGCCTCCTACATTTGTTGCGGCAAGGTCAGCATTGTAAGAGGTCAGGATCTTAACGGTTGAAAGAGAGCAGCTCCTCCCGACCGCGATAAGTGGTGTAAGCCCTCCACCCTCAAACTTAGGTAAAACGGCTTTATTTACATCCGCACCGCCTTCGGCAAGGAGCGTTATTATCTTATCATTACAATCAAGAGCAGCTCTTGCTATCGATGTAAGCCCTGTGTACTCAGAAAGGTCTACATCGGCTCCGCGTGACAGAAGGTACTTAACCGCAGCTTCGTTGCTGTTTGAGGTAGCGATAAAGAGCGCATGCTCACTGTACATATTGGTAGAATTAAGCTCTGCACCCTCTCTCAAAGCATTTTTTATTGCTTTAAGATCACCCTTGGCGGCAGCGCTGAACAGTTTGTCATTGACATCGTCTTGCTCTTTTTGTGTGAGCTCAATGCTTTTCTCACCCTCTACCTCGGGTGCAACAGAGGTACATGAAAAAAGCAGAGGAACAAGCATTAGGATAACAATTTGGATCAGGACGCTTCGGGTCATACGCAAAACACTATCCCCTTTAAAACTTTAAATATTTAAAATAGTTAAAAGAATAAAGCAATAGTCTTTATCAGGTATCCTTACCACCGAACAACACTGCATGCCCAGGTAAGTCCGCCGCCAAATGCAACGAGTACAACTATGTCGCCCTTCTTAAGTCTTCCCGCTTTGTTCGCTTCGTTAAGTGCAATTGGGATGGAGGCTGCAGAGGTGTTGCCATAATGCTCAACATTGGTAAAAACACGCTCATCCGGCAGTTTAAGTCTCTCCTGCATGGCCTTTATTATCCTTATATTGGCCTGATGAGGGATAAGGAGCGATACGTCGTCAGCACCTATGCCGCTCTCCTTCAGGGCCTTCGTTATGGCCTTGCTCATGCTCCTGACAGCGAGTTTAAATATATCGTTGCCCTTCATTCTCAGATAAGGCTGATCGTGACGAAGTCCCTTTTTCTCGAACGGGCTGCTTTGAATGGTCGTTGGCGAATAAAGCAGCTGCCAGCTTTTTCCGTCAGAGTAGAGATGACTTGATAGTATCCCGCTTTTGCCTTTCGTGGCACTGAGTACCACAGCTCCGGCGCCGTCGCCAAAAAGCACACAGGTACTTCTGTCGGTCCAGTCCACTATCCTTGAGAATATGTCCACACCGACCACAAGCGCATGCTTTGCGCCACCTGTACGGATAAACCTTTCAGCCGTGTCCAGAGCATAAAGAAAGCCGGAGCAAGCTGCTGAGAGATCGAAAGCCGGTATTCCGGGACGCAGACCCAGGTCGAGCTGAATAAAGCAGGATGTTGATGGAAAGACCATATCAGGGGTGACGGTGCCTGTTACGACAAGATCAATGTCCTTTGCGCTAAGCCCTGAATCCTTTATCGCTTCCCCGGCGGCGCGTGCGGCTATATCCGAGGCCTTTTCGCCTGAGGCCACATGGCGTTCCTTTATCCCAGTACGAGTAAATATCCACTCGTCATTGGTCTCGACCATTGCGCTTAAGTCGTAATTGGTCAAGACCTTCTCGGGAAGAAAAGAGCCTGTGCCTGATATTTTTCCTTTAATATTGGTCATTTCGGTCGTGATATATCTCTATAAAAATCCTCTTGGCCTCTGGCCACGAAAAAACGAGACTCTATTCTAACCTGTGATTAGTAGTTATGCAAGTTGCTTTGTTGCAAGTTGGGCAAGGTCGGAGTTCTTTAAGAACTCTTCTGTCATATGCAGATCCACATCACCCTCAACATACTCTGTTGCGCGGATAATGGCGTTCATGATCGCCTTGGAGTTTGACGCGCCGTGACTTATCATACAGCTGCCGTTTATGCCCAAAAGAGGCGCTCCGCCGTACTCCGAGTAATCTATTTTTTTCTTAAGTTTCTTAAATGCCCCTTTAGCGAGAAGCACGCCGATCTTGGCCAGAAAGCTCGCCTTTATCTCTTCCTTCAACATCTGTATAACCGCCTCCACAAGCCCCTCGCTGACCTTCAGGACCACGTTACCGACAAACCCGTCGGAGACTATAACATCGGTCTCGCCTTTGTAGATGTCTTTGCCTTCCTTGTAGCCGACATAATTCAAAGAGGTGTTAAGAAGGAGTTCATGGGTAAGCCTTGTAAGCTCATTGCCCTTTCCTATCTCACTGGCGTTAGATAAAAGTCCTATTGTAGGGTTTTCTTTTTTGAGGACACAGCTGGCATACACCGAACCCATTATGGCGAACTGCGCAAGGTGAATGGGCTTACAATCTACATTGCCTCCCATATCAAGCAAAACAGCAGGGGTTTTCATTGTGGGTACGGTTACGGCTATGGCGGGACGCTCAACACCGGGCAGTCTCTTAAGAAGGAACATCCCTGCGGCCATGGCGGCCCCTGAGTTCCCGGCACTTACAACCGCATTTGCCTTGCCTTCCTTTACAAGGTCAAAGCATACACGAATACTCGAGTCCTTTTTCTTGCGTATGGCCTGAGCGGGGCTCTCATTCATCTCCACCACTTCCGTGGCGTTCTTTATCGTAATGGGAAGGTTTTTGACCTTATGGGAGTTAAGCTCTTTTTCAATAATTTTCTCATCACCGACGAGGATGATCTCAATGCCCTTCTTTGCGGCCTCAATGGCACCCTCTATGATAACTGAAGGCCCATTATCACCACCCATAGCATCAACTGCGATCTTCATAATGAAATGTTAACCCTGGTTGAACTTGGGTTAGACAGCTGCTTCCTCTATCTGAACAACCTCTTTGCCCTTATAGCTTCCGCACTTGGCACAAATATTGTGAGGTCTTTTTGGCTCACTGCACTCCGGGCATATTGAAGATGCCGGGCGGCTGAGTGCGTCATGACTACGCCTTCTATTCCTTCTACCTTTGCTTGTTTTTCTCTTTGGATTTGCCATTAGAATACTCCTCTTATTTCTTTAATTTAAGATCTTTAAGTTTATTAAATCTTGGGTCCACGGCCTCTGTTAGCACCGCCTTGCTACATTTACAAGTATCTTTATTTAAATCCGTCCCACACTTTGTACAAAGTCCCTTGCAGCTATCACTGCAAAGAGGCTGTGTTGGTATCTCGAGAGCTATCTGCTCTGCTAAAACCTGCCATGTATCAAGCTCCTCACCTTCGATAAAGCCGAGTTCAAGCTCTCCCGGGTGAAGTTCATGCTCTTTTTCTATCTTTGCCCCGGTATCAAACT
>DAOVXI010000013.1 GCA_030636245.1 Deltaproteobacteria bacterium | reverse complement strand
CCTGCTCGACCCTGTCCTTAATATCCTTCGAGCTATCACCACGTCTCTCACCACTCAACTCACGATAATTAACGGCAGGCACATCCATATGAATATCTATTCTGTCAAGCAAAGGCCCGGAGATGCGTCCCCTGTATCTCTCTATCATCACGGGGGTGCATGTACAATCTTTCTTGGGGTCTCCAAGGTGGCCGCAGGGACACGGATTCATAGCGCATACTAGCATAAATCTTGAGGGATACGTAACGGAAACAGCAGCTCTTGATATCGTAATAACGCCATCCTCCAGAGGTTGACGCAGCATCTCAAGCAGGTTCTTCTTGAACTCCGGGGCCTCATCCAGAAACAATACACCGTTATGCGAAAGGCTTATCTCGCCGGGCTTAGGGTTCTGCCCGCCTCCGACAAGACCCGCGTCGCTTATTGTGTGATGAGGTGCACGGAAGGGCCTTTCCTTTATAAGATTCGTCTTGCCGTCCAGGAGTCCAGCCACACTGTGTATCTTTGTGGTCTCTATCGCCTCATCCAGGGTAAGTGAGGGAAGCACCGTTGGCACCCGTCTTGCGAGCATCGTCTTGCCGCTTCCCGGAGGGCCGACCATCAGCATATTATGCCCTCCTGCGGCAGCGACCTCAAGTGCCCTCTTGACATGCTCCTGGCCCCTTACATCACTTATATCAACATGCTCATACTCTGCTCCAGAGAAGAGGAGCTCTGCTTCACAGCTTGCCTCCTGAAGTTCAATATCACCGTTCAAGTAGCTTACAAGCTCGGACAAGGTTGAAACGCCTATCGCCTTCACGTCTTCTACGATGGAAGCTTCCTTTGCGTTATCCATTGGAAGTATGAGTGTCTTCTTCATCTCTCTGGCCATAACAGCAATTGAGAGAGCGCCCTTAACGGGTCTTATCCTGCCGTCAAGCGACAACTCACCGACCATAATATAATCACTTAGCTCATCGCTCTTTATGACACCCTGGGTAGCGAGCATGCCGACGGCAACAGGAAGATCAAAGGTAGTGCCCTCCTTCTTTATGTCAGCAGGCGCGAGGTTAACCGTAATGCGGGAGACGGGGTAGGCATAGCCGGAGTTCTTGATAGCGCTCTTTACACGCTCCTTACTTTCCTTAACGGCGTTATCAGGCAAGCCAACGGTCGAGTACACGGGCATTCCCCGTGAAACATCCACCTCGACCTCAACGACCTTCGCGTCTATACCTATAAGTGATGAGCTGATTATCTTCGCAAGCATACAAGTCCTTATTTAAATAATAGATTAATTTAAATTGTATGTTACAGTAATTAGAGCTGTCATACAAGCAAATTTAGATTACTAACGATTGAAGTGCTGATATAATAATTTGATCGAAAAATATCATGAGGAGCCGAGATATGAAAAGAATTTTATTACTCAGAGCAAGCATCCTGACAATAATTATTTTTGCGGTAACACTGACGCTAAGCACCCCATCAGAGGCAAAACCTTACGAACAGGTAGACTTCAAAAATGTTGACGAACACGCGCTGAATACTCCAAAGTCTGCTGAGAAGTCAGTCAGTAAGCTTGCGAAGTATCTCTTGAAAGAAGCAAACACGGATCTTGAGAAGGCCCGCGCCATCTTTATTTGGATAACAGATAGGGTTGAGTATGACGTTAAGAGTTACTTCTCGGGACGTATAAAGAACCAAGCTCCAAAACGAATTCTTAAGAAAAAGGTCGCTGTCTGCGACGGATACTCTCAGCTCTTCAAGGCAATAGCCGATGAGATGGGGCTTGAAACGATCAAGATATCAGGCTATGCAAAAGGCTTCGGGTATCAAGGCAATAAAAGAATAGAAGGCCCGCCAAATCACGCATGGAATGTTGTGAAGATAGATGGTCAATGGCACTTCATTGACTCCACCTGGGCCGCCGGTACCGTTGGGTACAATAGAAAGTATAATAAGGAATTTAACGAGCACTACTTCCTGACCCCTCCGGATGAATTCATTGGGGACCACTGGACAAACGATACAAAATGGCAGCTCCTGGATGAACCCATATCAAGGGATGAGTATGAAAAGCTACTCAGACCCTGGCCTTCATACTACAAAAGCGGAATAAAGATAGACAGCCACAGATACGGCTATATTGAAACAAAGGATACTGTAGAGATATCCATACTCGTCGAACCAGGGGTTACCTTGATGACAACTCTACATAACGGCAAGGAATATATAGATAAAGCATTCATATTCACAAAAAAGAAAGATGATAAGTACATATTAACCTTGGCTTTTCCAAAGAAAGGTATATACAAATTTTCCATCTCTTCAGCAAGAGAAGTAAAAAGAAATGGCATCACGTACTTTGATTCAGGCATTGACTATGTTATCAAGGCCAAGAAAGGCATAAAGAGTAAGAAGCCATTCCCTGAGGTCTTTTCAAAATTTCACGAACTTAACGGAGAACTCTTTGAACCGGCAGAGGGACTGCTCAAGAAAAACAAAAAACATTCTTTTAAACTAAAGCTTCCGGGCGCTTCGAGTGTAGTAATAAACAACAACGGGGAGAAGACATATCTTGAAAGTGACGAAGACGGAACTTTCGAGGGTGAGGTTGAGCTGAAAAAAGGAGAGGTAACAGTAGTGGCCCGCTACGATAGGGGAAACGGCTATTCGGAAACAAGTCTTCTAAAATATGAAGTGAGGTAGTCTGTTTTACTTAGGCCATGCTCTCTGTGATGCCCATTCAATAACTTCGGGCTTTTTTGCTTCGAGGGTGCATAAAAGATATACTCTCGGTCGTGTACCGATTCTGTAAAGGTCAAGCCTGTCCGCGTCCCAACACGTCATAACGGTTATGTCCGCCTTGACCTTGCCGTCCGTGTGATCAAAGCATGCCTCGTAAAGAAGCTCAAATTGTTTATCTGTTAACTTAACACTGCTTCGAATCGTTCTTATGAACTCAGCGGCTCTCTTCCCGTGCTCATTATCAATGCCTTCACTCACTCGACAAGAATCATGCAGGTATGCGAAGTGCTCAATTACAGAATGGTCTGCAGCATTGAGTGAAGCAAGTCTAAGACCGTTCTCCTTTACCCTCTTCCAGTGACCTATACCATGTATGCCGTCTATATCGAGAAAGTATTTTTCACTGGCTATACGGATTATGTCTTCCATTAAATGGTCATACACCATCATTGCCTTAAATGTCTGTATTTGACATACGATAAGCTTGATCCAGCTCCCATTTAAGAAGATTAAGATCATAACTGTATTTTTTTGAACGAAATTTGAAATACAGTACCGTCAAAAGAATAGGAAAATAAACTACTGCAAAGGCAATAAAAAAATAGTTGATAAAAATATATCCTTTAAAATAAACTGATATGTAGAAGGGTATCGCAAATATAATAACAGCGGAAGATACAAGATAAAGCACAGCACCCCACCAGTTATATTTAATAATCATACTGCTTCTTGACAATGCACTAAAAGTGCTCTTTCCTTCAAAGATCACAGCCTGAAAAGCGAACATCCAACTGCCCATTAAGTAAATAAATAACGGAAGAGCCACCACTAAGAGAAGAGTTGTCAATATAAAAGCAGTTGAATAATCAGCCAATAACTTAGGTAATAAAAGAAAAGCCATGAGTACTTCATAGACAAGGCCAACCATTATCAACGTACCGAACTTTCCATAAACCGTTTTAATAAGTACTGGGAACTTCGTCCCTCCATCCAGTAATTGCTCAGCCACTATGCAAGCTATGATTCCAGACAAAAATGCATTTAAGGGTGTTACCAATATTCCTTCCATCAAGATTGACATATGTAACTCAATATAGTCTGTAGAGTCAAAAAACTTATTTAATAACATATCAAGGGCAAGATAGAAGAAAAAATAACATACACCCACCAATAAGTACCTAGCAGGCATTTGTAAAATATACCTAAACGGCATTACAAGGGTAGCTATGAATGTTTTAGGCTCAATAGTGAAACTCATCTTAAATAGCTACTCCTCTATAATAATACTCAGTACAGCACAGTAGGGCTGTGTGAGTGGTTGGGGCCGCCGTTCATCATCTTTACGACCACCCTGCCGTCGGTCAGGAAGTCGATCATATTCAAACAACCATAATCCTGCTCAATGTTAAAAATATTCGTAAATGGAAGTCCTGCGGCCACGCAGAGCACAACACGGTTAACCCCGCCGTGCGCCACAACGCAGGCGCTCCCTCCCTCGTTCTCTTCAACTATCTTAAGTATCTCAGGCATAACTCGCGCGCGAAGCTCCTCTATCGTCTCCCCTCCCTTTACCTTCTCGTTCTTTGCAAGGTTAAGAAATGAAAAGTGAGCCTCCTCTGGATAACGCTCATGCGCTTCCTCTCTCGTAAGACCTTCCCAGCGGCCAAGATGAAGCTCCTTTAAGCCGGGAACTTCCTTAGGCTCAAGTCCCAGAGCTTCGCCTATCATTCGAGCGCCCTTTACCGTGCGAATAAGGTCGCTAGAGTAAACACTCCTTATCTTAAAAGGATTTCCATTCAGATTTATCTCTTTAAAGTACGCGGCAAGAGATCTCATCTGTAGAACCCCTCGCTTGGTTATGTCCACATCATGATGACCGTTATAGCGAAACTCATGATGATTGGTGACCTCACCGTGCCGCATAAGAAAAAGCCTTGTCTTTGTTTCTGCCAGCATTAGAACTCTATCCCCTTTCTTGCCTTTTGTCCTTCGTCAAAGGGGTGTTTTATCTTAAGCATCTCTGTAACATAATCAGCCCTCTTTGTAAGCTCAACAGGAGCGTCCCTTCCTGTCATCACAAGCTCGACATCCTCGGGTCTTTTATCTATAAGCTCAATAACTTTGTCCACAGAAAGGTAGCCGCCGCTTACGGCCCCGATAAGTTCATCCATAATGACGAGGTCATAATCGCCGGAGACCGCCATCTCATAGGTATTCGCAAAAAGCTCACTGACAGAATTTTTAAGAGCCTCTTCATCAGTCTTACCGCCTGTAAAAAAAGGATGCCTGAACTCGGAACGGACGACCTTAACACCGTTGAGCTTTCTCAGCACATCCTTCTCGCCCGAGAAGTCCGACTCCGGCTTAAAGAACTGAACAAATAATATCCTTTTGCCACTCCCAACGGCTCTTACGGCCAAACCAACAGAAGCGGTTGTCTTGCCCTTGCCTTCACCCGTATAGATATGTACCAATGCTTTATTCATAATTATATATCCGAAAATGTTTTTAGTTTTTTACTTCTTACCGGATGCCTGAGCTTCCTTAACGCCTTTGCCTCTATCTGCCTTATCCTTTCTCTCGTTACCTGAAACTTTTCACCAACCTCTTCAAGGGTATGATCAGTCTCTAGCCCGATCCCGAACCTCATTCGAAGTATCAGCTCCTCACGCTCGGTAAGTGTTGAAAGCACCTCATTTAACCTGTCAATAAGAGCGGTGTTCATCATCTCATCCTGTGGTGCCTGAGCGCTCTTGTCTTCTATAAAATCACCCAGCATAGTACTCTCATCGTCACCAACAGGTGTCTCAAGCGAGATGGGATCTCTTGCGACCTTGAGCGCCTTTGACACCTTCTCAGCACTCATCCCAACTATGCTGGCTATCTCTTCGCTCGTTGCCTCACGTCCACGGTCCTGAACAAAACTTCGACTCGTCCGATGAATCCTATTCAGCGTCTCGGTCATATGCACTGGCAATCGAATTGTGCGTGCCTGATCCGCGATAGCGCGCGAGATACCCTGCCTTATCCACCATGTAGCGTATGTTGAAAACTTATAACCTCTCTTATACTCGAACTTATCAACCGCCCTCATAAGACCGATATTACCTTCCTGGATGAGGTCCAGAAACTGCATCCCTTTATTTGAATACTTTTTCGCGATACTTACAACAAGTCTTAGGTTGCTTTTAACAAGCTCCCTCTTGGCGTTCTCCGCCCTCTGGAGCCACGCTCTAAGCCTACGTGAAGATTCAACAAACTCCTCACTTTTAAGTCCCGTGATCTTTTCAAATGCCTTTATTTCGGAACGAACAGCCTTTACCTTTTCATGATCATTATAAAAAGAATCAATACCGCCTTTTACTCTTTTTCTTTTCCCATTCTTTATCTCCTTAAAGACAGTCGTCATTTCCTTATAACTCATGCCTAAGCGTTTTTCATGCGTCCGGAGACTACGGGTAAGAGACCTTATATTCTTAAGCTCACCATCATAACGCTCCTTCATTATATTAAAGAGCTCGGATCTTCGCCCTATCCCGACAATGTTTACAACAAGTTTTGCATTATCGCTAGGGTCTCCGCCCTTTGACAAGATAAGCTTGTAACTTTTCCGTATGTTCTTAAGCTCTCTCAGGAGAACAGTGACGTCAGCTTCCTCGCCGCTATCGTTAATCTCTGAAGAGGTGGCCCTTGTGTAGGAGTCTCTTGACATAATGGATTCTATCAAGAGTTCAACCTCTGAGAGTAACAGTCCACTAGAGAGGAAGACCCGGGTCATGCCCTCCCTCGCACTCTCTATCTTCATTGCGAATGACACTTCTTCTTCTCGCGATAGAAGAGAGCCCATCCTCATATCTTTGAAGTAAACCTTTACAGGGTCGTATAAAAATTCCTTTTCCTGCTCTGTATCACCATCTTCTTTATTGGCGGCCTGACCCGCATCGATCAGGCTCAGGACCAGCGGCGCCTTCTCGCTTAACTCTGAGGACAGGATAAGTTTACTACCCTTACCACTTGACGCATCGCTCCCGCCCTTAAGAACTTTTTTGGGCAGAGCATTATTTTTTTTCTTTTCACTATCCTTACCGCGAGTCTTTACTGTCATAACCTAACCTCCTACAAGGTTTGTTACTTACAGGTTTAAAGAACTACTTCATGATCTCATCAGCCAGGTCTTTCCTGCCGCTCTCTTCAAGTTTCTTTAACAGTTCTTTCTTTCCGGCCTTAACTCCGGATGGAGTCAGAACCTTCTCCATGCAATCTTTAAGTATCCTCTCGGTATCGGACTCTTCCATAAAACCGCTTTCATCCTTTATAAGGGCGCTGGTCAAAAAACTTCCAACTTTTTCATCAGGAGAAGTATTTGCAAGTTTCGCGGTGTCACTCTCTCCCTTTGCAAAGAACTCTATCATCAAGTTAGCTGCACTCACATACAGCGGCTCTTCAAACAACCTAAGCGCATCTTCCACATTTTTATCATATAGTTCAGGGTTACGCATAAGGACGGTTAACATTATAGCCTCTGCATCGTCCCCTCCGCTGTGGCTCTCAACTCTGCGCGTGGGTTTTTCTTCAATCTCAACCCTGCCCTTCCCGAGTTTCTTCAGCTCACGCAAAAGCTCATCCTGAGTTGTTCCAATATCTTTTGCGATAACCGAGAGATAATGAGAGCGCTCACCAAGATTCTTTATCTTAGACAACATGGGCAAAGCCTCTTTGGAGTACCTGCCCTTCCCCTCCGCTGAGTTCATATCAACCGAGCTTTTAACATCATCTAAAAAGAATTCCATCGCGGGCCTTGCTTCATCAATAAGCTTAGTAAGCGCCTCCGGGCCGTCTTGTTTCAGGAGGTCATCCGGGTCCATTCCGTTTGGCAAAAGCACGACCTTGGCTGTCACCTCTTCTTTTATAAAGTTATCAAGCCCTCTCAGGGCGGCCTTCTTTCCCGCCTCGTCAGAGTCAAAGATAGTATAGATATCGGCTCCCAGACGTTTAAGCCTTCTAAGGTGAAGCTCCGTTAAGGCCGTACCCATGGTAGCGACACTATTTGTAAAACCGCCGTTGTAAAGAGCTATACAATCAAAGTAACCTTCAGAGACAAGCACATAACCTTTCTTCTTGATCTCGTCCTTGGCTTTATATAATCCGTACAAGACATCGGATTTTCTAAAGGTCGGTGTCTCTGGGCTGTTCAGATACTTCGGTTCACCCTCACCGAGAATGCGTCCTCCAAAAGCAATGAGCTTACCCAATGCATCGGTTATCGGAAAGATAACCCTGGAGCGAAACTTGTCATAATACCTCTCTTCCTTCTTACCCACGAGTCCGGCCTTATAAGCGAGAGCCATCTCGACATTGTTTTTCTTCAGATAATTCGTGAGTCCGTCCCATGAATCGGGGGCGAAGCCGACCCTGAAGCTATCACTTATATCCCCAAGAAAACCCCTGCCCTCCATATACTCTCTTGCCGCCTTGCCCGTCTCACCTTCAAAAGATTCTCTGAAGAACTTTAGCGCCATCCTATTTATCTCTACAATGTTTTCCTTTTCACTTCTGTCCGAGCTGCTATCCCTGCCTCTCGACTCTTCGATCTTTACCCCGTACCTCTCAGCAAGGGTTCTCACCGCCTCAGGGAACTCCATGCCTTCATGGTTCATGAGAAAGGTATAAACATTGCCTCCCTTACCGCAGCCGAAACAATGAAAGATACCCTTGTCGGGGCTAACAGTGAAGGAAGGTGTTTTTTCGTTGTGGAATGGACATAGGCCAAGGTAGTTCATGCCCCGTTTTCTTAACTGAACATGATCGCCGACAACATCAACGATGTCGGCTCTTGACTTTATTTCCTCTATTTGGTCGTCTGTGATCATAAAAAGTATTGTATCATTTCAGGATAGCGATGGTCACGCCCTGGCCTCCCTGAAGCTCCGTGCCGGACTTCACCTCACCAACCAATCTGCTCTCCTTAAGAAATTTTCTTATAGCGTTCTTCAATGCCCCTGTGCCGTGACCGTGGATTATCTGTACCTCGCTTAGCCCCTCGACGTGTGCCGCGTCAAGGAAAGCGCTGACCTCATTTAAGGCCTCGTCAACCCTGAGCCCAATGACATTCACTGAATATGCGGCGTCTCTACTCACCTCACTCAAGTTCTTATCCATTGGCACATGTTTTTTTGTAGCAGCTTTCGCGGCAACCTTCTTGAGTTTACTCCAGGCACTTACTATCTTCAGTCCACCGCTCAGGATCTCCGCGCTCTTCTTGTTCTTATCAACACTAACAACTGTTGCCTCTCTCATTGAGCCGCTTATCCTCACAATGTCTCCGGGGCTTGGATAATATGGCTCTTCCTTCGGTAATAATGGTGCCATTACCTCCTGCTTAACCTCAAGAACTTTGCCTGTGGCCGCTTTACGGCTTACGGCTTTTGTCTCGGCAAAAACTTGATCTATCTTTTTCTGTGCCTTCTCCATAAGGAGGTCTATCTTTTTCTGTGCCTTATCAATAAGTTTTTTCCTGTCATCCCTTATTCTATTAAGCGCAACCTCACGCCGTCTATTTACCTCTTTAAGTTTTTCTATCTCTGCTTCGAGCTCTATCTTTTTTTCTTCAAAGCTTAAGAGGCTCTCCGAGAACGCACTCTCTTTCACATCCGTCAGCTCTCTTGCCCTCTCTATCACCTCTTTTGGCACACCGTACTTTGCCGCCGCCTTCAGGCCAAAACTTGAGCCGGGTGCGCCGTAACCTATCTTATACAACGGCCTGCCGTTTGACTCATCAAATAGAACAGAGGCGTTATTAAAACCCGCGTCCGTTGCGCCGTGAGCCTTAAGAAAATTCAGGTGAGTCGTTACGACTACACTCACGCCTCTCTTTATAAGTGTTTCAAGCATGGCAAGCGCAATGGCGCCGCCCTCTGTCGGATCAGTACCGACACCGATCTCATCTATAAGAACAATGGTTCCTGCACTGCTCTCACCAAGTATCTCGCTCATCCTCTTTAGGTGCGCAGAAAAGGTACTTAGATCCTCTGCTATATCCTGTCTGTCCCCTATATCAGTATGGATATTCTCATAAAAAACAAAGGTGCTTCCCTCACGTACCGGCACAGGCAAAGCGCTCATTGCCATGAGGGTTAAAAGCCCGATGCTCTTTAGCGCTACGGTCTTGCCTCCGGCGTTTGCCCCGGAGATAATAAGCACGCCGGGACCGGCCTTAAGCATAATATCAACCTCAATAACCTTGCCCCCTCCATCCAACTCCTTAAATAAGAGCAGAGGATGTCTGGAGCCATCCATCTTAAGCTCAGCCACTGAGGAAAAGACCGGCACAACGCCGCTGATATATTTCAGGAACCTTACCTTCGCCTGAACCAGGTCGATCAAGGCTGCGATCCTAAGGGCTTCGGTTATCTCATCAGCCATCTCGAACAAAGCGGCGGTAAGCTCTCTTAGGACCTCTATCTCTTCATCTATCTCGTCACGCTTAAGCTCGGCCAGATCGTTATTTATTCCAAGCGCCTCCATCGGCTCAATAAAAAATGTTAGTCCGGTAGCCGACCTCCCGTGTATAACTCCTTTTATCGAAGCATGACGCGGAGCCTTGATGGCAACAACCAAACGATCGTCCCTTATGGTGACATACTCCCCGTCCTCCTCGCCCTCGACCCCTTCCTGGGTTATGTAACCCCTTAAAAGCCGCCTGCACTCCTCTCTTTTTTTCTTAAGAGATGTCCTTATCTTCTTGAGTTTTTTCGAGGCGCTGTCTTTTATATGACCGTTCTCGTCTATAGCGCGCCTTATCTTCAAAGCTAGCTCTTTCAGATCAGGCAGCTTTAAGGTAAGAGAAAAAAGCCTTGGCATCTCCTCATTTATAAGCGCTCTCGCCTGGGCCCTAAGCTCACAGACGACATCAATTGTGGAGAGTATGGCCAAGAAGTTCTCTGCGGTTACGAAGTAACCGGGAAGGCTGCGTTTTGAAAGGTACGGAGCAAGATCAGTAATACCCGACACGGGCAAACCCGTACCGGTATCCATTAGCGGCATTATCTCTTTTATGAGTTGCTGCTCGGCTTCGAGTTCCTCTATTGAGGATAAAGGGGTAAGATCAAGGGATAGACGCTTTCCAAGCTCGCTCTGGGTAAAGCCTGCGAGTTTGTCGAGTACCAGTGGAAACTCAAGCGCGTCTAAGGTCGAGCTGTCCAATTAAATGTAGACCTCTCTATAGGATAAATTGGTGTAATGAACTTCGAGTATCAAAATAAAAGCAGGTGTTACTTCTTTCTCGAGATCCTTCTGAAACCGGAGCAGGAGACTACCTCTACGTCATCATCAAGTATATCGTCAAGTAAAAGGTTTATGCCAAGCGTATCGCTTGAGATATGGCCCGCTAGAACAACATCTATGTGATACTTCTCTGCTTCTTTTCTGTGCTCTTCACCGATATGCATCCCGACTATGGTGCTGACACCGGCGTTTGAGAGGCTGTCATATATCTTTGAGCTTCCGCCCGTTCCACCGGTCATGTCCACAAATATCTTTCCTGCTCTGCGCTTTTCACCCCCGACAACAATGCTGGGGCCAACCGTTTCGGTAGCGGCTCCCTCATACTCCTGAATATCAGATAGCATATCAAGAACATCAGAGATATAGCGCGGCTCTTCCTTATCAAAAAGATCCTGGAGATATGTTGTAACAGCGTTATCCGTCGGTGTGTGAACACACATAAAAGGTATATCGAAGAGCTTTGCCGCGTCAACGGCACGGGTATGGTTAGCGGGCTTGAGCCTGCGCTCGACCTCGCTTATTCTCTCAGCCATGAGGTTCTCGGCAACATGGATCGGCACGCCGTATCTGTTGAGTATCCCGGACTGCATCTCCATAACATCATAAAGAGAGGCCATCGCCCTGCCCTCGGGATGATGCGCCAGAACCATGTCTATCTGCTGGCCCTTGTCCTTCAGGCGGTCAGCCATTACTATCTCGCCAACCTCTATGTCGATCCCTACAAGTATCCTCTTTACATCCGTTTCAGGATCTCCGTTGAGTATCCTTGTATCGGCATACGGGTTATTCATACGCTCTACATCAAAGGCATTCTTTTTTCTTCCGTCGCTTAAGGCCTCGTAATCCTTCTTGGCCTGCTTGAGGTTCTCATTAACCTCATCCATTCCACGGGGATCAAGCTCCATCCCCCTCTTATAAGCTTTTTCATATATATCTTTTATCTTCATTCTAATTCCTTATAGATTATTCGGCGCCAAGGGCCTTTTTTACGAGGTCCTGAATAAGTTTCCCGTCGGCCTTGCCCTTGACCTTGGGCATGATGGCACCCATAACTTTACCCATCTCTTTAGGGCTTGCGGCACCAGTGCTTTTTACCGCGTCTTCCACTATGGCTCGAACCTCATCCTCGCTTAGTTGCTCGGGAAGGAACTCCATTACGACCTCGAGTTCGGCCTCTTCCTTCTCCACAAGGTCTTTTCTTCCGCCGGTTTTGTACTGCTCTATCGAATCTTTTCTCTGCTTGACCGTGGTCGAGATGAGTTGGAGAAACTCCTCATCGGAAAGGTCGCTCTTCTGCTCAATTTCCTTATACTTCACACTTGAGAGAAGCATACGAAGAACCGCAAGCCTGACCTTGTCCTTGGCCTTCATCGCCGTGGCGATCTGTTTTGTCAAATCTTCCCTTACATTCATAGTATTGATTTTCCTTAGTTGTATTAGAAGTGAGTTGCAGATGGAACGAGATGCTACGCTATAGCTCTTAAGAGGTTAAGCGCCCTTTTTAAGCTCGGCAAGAACCAACTTTACAACAGCCTTCAATGTTTCAAATACACCTTCACCCGACGCGGCACTCGCCTCGAACTGCGGCACTCCGCCGGGGTTGAGAACAGTTCTCATCTCATCGACCGGGACCACATCATCAAGGTCACGCTTATTGAACTGTATGACATATGGGAGCTTATCAAGTGTGTATCCGTGCTCCTCAAGGTTCAGCTTCATGTTATCCAGACTTTCCATGTTGGCGTCCATACGCTCAACCTGACTGTCCGCTACAAAGACAATGCCGTCGACACCCTTGAGTATAAGTTTTCTTGATGCGTCATAGAATATCTGACCGGGAACCGTATAGAGATGAAAACGTGTTTTAAAACCTTTTATATCACCAAGTGAGAGAGGAAGAAAGTCAAAGAAAAGCGTCCGCTCGGTCTCTGTCGCGAGGCTGATCATCTTACCCTTGCTCTCAGGCCTGGTCTTTTTATAGACTATATTTAAGTTTGTCGTCTTGCCACATAGCCCCGGACCATAGTAAACGATCTTACAGTTGATCTCTCTGGCTGAATAATTTATAAAAGACATATCTTATCCCTTAACTTAAAATAATTTTAAATAATTTACAGTAAAACTTAGGATTAACTAAAGAGTCCCTCAATGTCGTCATCGGTGATCTCTTCAAGCAGGTTTTCCTTAGAGTCTGCGCTGTCCATCCTGGCAAGGATCTTCTGGATGGTCTTACCCAACTCTTCACCGGCTTTTCTAACTCTGAGACGAACCAACCCGAGTGAGCTTCTCTCATCGAAAATAATGACGAGAATTACCCTGTGACCCACGATTGAGATATGGATATTATCCTTCTCACCCTCATGGAAAAGAATGGAAAACTCCTGCTCACCGATCAACTTCGCAAGTCCGCCTGTCGCCGCGATGTTACCCGCGGTAAGCGAGGCAAGTGACGTTGAGTCAATATCCTGAGTCTCTCCGGCCGAACTGATAAGCTGTCCGTCCTTGTCGACCAGATAGGCGCTCTTGGCATTTGCTTCCTTGACGAGTCTGGTGATAATCTCGGTTATCTCCACTGACTCTTCTTCGAACATTACCAATGAGGCTTGTGACATGGTGGATCCTCCTTTATTTTAAGCGGCCCTCTCGCTGCCGCCCAAAAAAAAATGAATATCAAAAATAACTATCTAACAACAGGTAGTTAAGATAACTCCTACCCAAAAAACACGATAATCATAACAGTTAACCTTACAAATTACAATAGTTATATATGTTTACCGTCCAGATCAAGGAGCCTTGCCCACTCGAGATCTATACGATCCTGGAATTCCTTTAAGAGCCCCTTGTTTTCTTCTTTAAAGAGATGTTTGAAACGTCCCTGAAGCTTAAGCCATTCCTCTATGGGCTTTTTCTCCTTGGGCTTGTAGTTAACCTTGAGCACACCCTCGTCTATCTCATAGATAGGCCAGTAGCATGTCTCCACGGCAAGCTTTGCCGTTTCCATGCTCAACTCCGGCTTTGAGTACCAGCCAAGAGGACACGGGCTTACCACATTCAAGAATGCCGGGCCCTTTACCGCAAAAGCACGCTCGGCCTTACGCTGAAGGTCCTTCCAGTTGTGGGCTGAAGCCTGCGCGGCATAAGGAATGTTATGCGCTGCAACGATCCTCGTTAAGTCTTTTCTCCACTGGGTCTTGCCGGGAATGGCGCTACCCGCGGGAGAAGTTGTAGTGGCACTGCCAAATGGCGTGGCACTTGAGCGCTGTATGCCTGTATTCATGTAGGCTCCGTTGTCATAACAAAGGTAGACAAAGTCCTGGCCCCTCTCAAGCGCTCCGGAGAGGGCCTGAAAACCGATGTCATATGTGCCGCCGTCACCGCCCATGGCAAGGAACTTTATCTCTTTGTCCTTGGCTATCTTGCCTTTTCTCTTAAGCGCGTTGTATGCCGCCTCTATACCTGTCATGGTAGCTGAAGCGTTCTCAAAGGCCGAATGTATCCACGGGATACGCCAGGAGCTATAGGGATAGATAGATGTTCCGACCTCGAGACATCCCGTTGCCGTGGTTCCTACGACAGAACAGTTCTCTCCTACGCTTCTTAGAATAAGCCTGATTATCTGCGGAATGCCACAACCGGCACAGAGCCTGTGTCCTCCGGTAAATAGTTCCTCTTTTTCTGCAAGTTGTTTTAATGTCGCCATTTTATTTTTCCTTTATCCTTATATCGTTATATATCCGTTAAGTTTCTCTATCTTGCCTGTCTTTAAGACCTTAAATAGCTCGGTGAAGACATCTTCTGCGTCCGGGACCTTAAAGTCCCTGCCGCCAAGACCAAATATCCTTCCAAAAACCTTTGGGGTCTTTTCCAGATCATAAAGAGCTGAACGAGTCTCGCTAAAGAGAGGTCCGCCAAAATCGTTCATCGAGTCCGCCCTGTCGAGCACGCACACCGCCTTCACATCCTGCAAGGCCTCGGCTATCTCTTTATGCGGGAATGGTCTGAAGAGCCTTGGGCGAAGCACCCCGACTTTTTTACCCTCCGCTCTGAGCTTATCAACAGCGGCCTTGGCAGTGCCTGCGGCCGAGCTTAGAACAACGATCGCAACTTCAGCGTCATCAAGCATATACTCTTCAAGCATTATTATTTTATCTTTATTCTTTCTAATTTTATCCAGAAGTCTTGTAAGAAGAACTTTTTGTGCGTCAGCTTCGAGAGCTGGATATCCTCTTTCATCATGTGTTAACCCTGTTGTCATCACATTATACCCCTCACCCGCAACTGCCATAGGAGGTATCAAGTCTTCTCCTGCTTTGTAAGGTAGATGACCATCAGCTTCGTCAGTTGGTTTCTTCCTGTTGACAATTTTAATTTTATCTTCTTCTGGAATAATGAGTTTTTCACTCATGTGGCCTATTGTTTCATCCATTAGTATAGTTACAGGAACTCGGTACTCTTCTGCAAGATTAAATGCGGTAATGGCAAGATCAAAGCATTCTTGTACACTATTTGGTGATAGTGCTATAATTTCATAATCTCCATGACTTCCCCATCTTGCTTGTTGAATATCCTGTTGACCTACTAATGTTGGTAATCCAGTAGATGGTCCACCACGTTGAACATTAACGATAATGCAAGGAGTTTCTGTCATAATTCCTAAACCAATGTTTTCCAACATTAAGGAATATCCTGGTCCAGAAGTAGCAGTCATCGATTTCCAACCACCCCAACTTGCGCCCAAAATTGAAGCTATTGAAGCAATTTCATCTTCAAATTGAACAAAATGTCCATTTGTTTGGGGTAATTTAATGGACATATGTTCTGCAACTTCAGAGCTTGGTGTTATGGGATAACCACCAAAAAATTTACATCCAGCAGCAAGTGATCCTTCAGCTACTGCTAAATTTCCACTAGTGAAATATTCACCAGTATTAACCATTGGCGTATTTTCTTTTTTATCACTCAACTTCCATTTCCTCCTCTTCTACAGGTTTTTTGACAAAAATAGCGAATTCAGGACATATTAGTTCACAGAAATGACATTCAGCACAGTTCTCGAATGTTTTTCCTTCAATAAGTTTAGGTGGATGATATCCCTTCTCGTTGATTTCATCGGATAATTCCAGTATCTCTTCTGGACAAAATTCTATACACCACCTACATTCTTTGCATCTTGAAGAAATAATGTGAATCTCTGGTGTAATTATTTTCCATTCTGTAATATCTACGAAAGCAGGCCATTCTGCTTTTTTCTTTTTCCGATCAAAACTATAGTTCATCAATGAATCCCGCAAACCATTAATTAATTTCAGTTTGAGGGAACGAATATTCGACTCTTATAAGTGTTGTTAAAAGGACACGATTTTCCGCTTTTAATTGAGTAAAGACCACTTGTGGGCCTTTTTGCTATTCTTTATTCTGCAGTCCTCATATATAAAGGAATGACATCTTAATATGATGAGATTTTATGTCGGAACTTACTTTTTTTCCACTGTGCAAACAAATAACAACTTGCCATTTTTGTCTAAAAATGAAATCTTTAATGAAAATCACGTATCCTTTTTGTTGTTTTGAGATAAAAATTATTGTCACAATTGATAGTATTCCAATTTGTTCAATGCAAATATTCTCATAATTTTCGTTCTCGATTCTAATTATTTTAAGAATATTGGTGAAAATGATACTAGAATTAGAGAAATATTAAAGAGTTAAAAAGAAATATTTCTATCTGTTGAAAATGTTGTCAAGAGATTTATCAATAACAATAATGGGAAATACTGGAGTGGGAAAAACTACTTTGATTAAAAGACTTAAAGGGGAATCTGTCGAAGATGTTAGCCCTACAACCAACATAGAGGTTCATGAAAAAACAATTCGACTGAAGAGTCAATCATACAAATCCGCATTTAGTCTTGAGAAATATCGTAGCTATAAGGTATTAGCAGTTGACTGTCCAGGAGATATGAGTTTGTGGCCATACTGGAAGAAGGCTTTAGTAGACTATAAAACACATGGAATTATATTCATTATAGATCCTACTCAGGATGCGAAAATTCAGATTGATGCTCTCACACAAGTTTCAAATTACTTCTTAATGACACTTGATGATGATGTTGTAAAAGCTGAAAGGAAAGCTAGAAAAGAGAAAGCTATCTTTTTCTTAGTCGTTAATAAAATAGATTTACTTGGTAACAGCAAAGGAAAAGCTGATCAATTGTTACGTGACCAATATCAGAATGCATGGAACCATCTTAAAGAAAGATATCCTAAGAGTGGTCATTACTGGGAGGCTATCTCAGCCATTGATGAATCTGAGGACATGTATAATGTTATTGATGGGATTTTTGAAACGATAAAAAGAGAAATTTATGGTGACTAGTCACCTTTGATTTCAAGCTAATAGAGAAAGGTTTTTTTTTACATTTTTTTTTACTTAGCTAAGTGATAGTATGAGCAAGAAAAATAAAAAAGAGGAAAAAGCTCAAGAAGATAAACCTGCAGAAGAAGTGGTTGAAGATAAACCTGCAGAAGAAGTGGTTGAAGATAAACCTGCAGAAGAAGTGGTT
>DAOVXI010000203.1 GCA_030636245.1 Deltaproteobacteria bacterium | reverse complement strand
GGAACCATTTAAAAGTATGGAAAAAGTTTTAATGAAAAATGAGGGTGTGGCCGATGTCTTTAAGATAGACAACTATCTTAAGGCCGGCGGTTACGTCGCTCTTAAAAAGGCGCTTAAGACTAAGCCGGATGACATTATTCAGACGGTTAAGGACTCGGGGCTTAGAGGGCGCGGAGGTGCGGGCTTCCCAACAGGGCTTAAGTGGAGTTTTATACCCAAGGACCCGACCGTGCCGAAGTACCTTGCCTGTAACGCTGACGAGGGAGAGCCGGGAACCTTCAAGGACCGCTACTGGCTTGAGAACGATCCTCATATGCTCATAGAAGGCATGATAATAACAGGCCACGCCATCGGCGCGGCAACTTCATACATATACATTCGAGGCGAGTTCGCCTTTGCGGCTGAAAGACTTAAGGCCGCCATTAAAGAGGCTTACGACAAAGGCTTTCTGGGTAAGGACATACAGGGTAGCGGCTTCTCTCACGACATGTACGTTCACCGTGGCTTTGGCGCATACATCTGCGGTGAGGAGACGGCTCTTTTGGAGTCGATTGAGGGCAGACGGGGTCAGCCGAGAAAGAAGCCTCCATTCCCGGCGCTTGCGGGACTGCACTCAAAACCGACTGTTATCAATAACGTTGAGACACTGGCCGCGATCCCGGCCATTATTGAAAAAGGCGCGGATTGGTTCTCCAAGATCGGCCCCGAGAAGAGCCCCGGCACGAAGGTCTTCTGCGTAAGCGGTCACGTTGAAAAACCGGGACTGTATGAACTGCCCATGGGCGTATCATTAAAAGAGATAGTTTTTGATCACTGCGAAGGAATAAAGGACGGTAAGTCGCTCAAGGCCGTTATCCCCGGAGGCGTCAGCGCGCCGCTTATAATGGCGGAGGATGTAGACATTGCCATGGACTTCGATACATTGGCGGCAAAGGGCAGCATGCTCGGAAGCGGAGCCGTTATAGTAATGGACGAGACGACCTGCATGGTCAAGATGGCGTACATAGTGAACCGTTTCTTCAGCCACGAGTCCTGCGGCAAGTGCACCCCGTGCAGGGAAGGCACGGCATGGCTCACGCAGGTCTTGAAGCGCATAGAGTACGGCGAGGGCGTGAGCGGAGATATCAAGGTACTTGAAGATGTCTGCGATGGAATATTCGGCCACACCTTCTGCCCGCTTGGCGACGGAGCTGTTATGGCGCTAAAAGGTTTCCTCACTAATTTTAAAGAGGAATTTATTCATCACATAGATCATAAGAAGTGCATGGCTGGGTAGGGCAACGAAACAAACTAAAGGTACGATAAAGGTAGCTAACTGAGAAAATGGTAACGCTTTTTATAGACGGAAAAGAAATAACGGTTGAGGATAATACCTTAATACTCGATGCTGCCAAGCAGGCAGGCGTGGATATCCCTACCTTCTGCTATCAGGCCGATCTTTCGGGTCAGGGCTCCTGCAGGATGTGTATTATCGAGATAGAGGGGCAGAAGAAACTTCAGCCCGCCTGTATAACACCCGTTATCGCTGATATAAAGGTGCAAACCGCCTCCCCTCATGTAAAGAGCGCGAGGACGGCGATGCTCGAGTTCCTCCTGAGCAACCACGGAATGGATTGCCCGGTCTGCGACAAGGGCGGCGAGTGCGAATTGCAGGACATGGTCCACGAGTACGGGCCGAGAAAGGGCCGTCACACAGAGCCCAAGATAAAGTTCCACAAAAAGGATTACTTCCTAAGCCCCGTAATAGTCAAGAACTCTAACCGCTGCGTGCAGTGTACACGTTGCGTGCGAGTATGCTCCGAGATAGTCGGGCGGGGAGTTCTGGGTCAGATAGGCCGAGGTCGACATCAGGAAGAAACAAGCTTTATGCGTGAGGAGCTTGACTGCGACCACTGCGGCATGTGCATAGAGGTTTGCCCTGTGGGTTGTTTCATGAGGCGACCCTATAGATTTAAATCAAGGCCCTGGGACCTTAATAGCGTTAAGAGCGTTTGTACATACTGCGCGACAGGTTGCCGCATAACAGTTCAGGAGCGTGACGGAGAGGTCGTAAGAAGCATGGCTCACCAGAGCGGCGGCTTCAATAACCGCATGCTTTGTGCCAGAGGCCGCTTCGGTTACGATATTACGAACAGCAAGGGCAGGCTCATCGAGCCCATGATGAGAAGGAAGAAGGACGGAGAGCTTGAGCCGGTCAGCTGGGAAGAGGCCATGACCACCTTAAGGGAAAGGCTCATAAGGACGGCTCCAGAGAAGGTCGGCGCCGTAACGGGCGCGCGCCTTACGAATGAAGAGCTTTATATGTTCCAGCGCATAATGAGAGAAGGCATTGGAACGAACAACATAGACTCCAGCTCCAGATGGAACCCCGATTTCAGCGCGGCCTTTGCAGCTGTTACGGGAATCCCAAGCGGCGGCACCAACATATATAACGCCATGGAGGCGGAGACCGCTTTCATTCTGGGCGGTCAGGTAAGTGACGAGAACCCGGTGACGGATTACATTATAAGGAACGTAAGCGCAGGCAGGAGAACGGC
>DAOVXI010000218.1 GCA_030636245.1 Deltaproteobacteria bacterium | reverse complement strand
CCGCCGTCGGCACATAGAGACATCGGTAGCCTCTCAACTGGGCCCTGAAGCTGATGTCGATATCCTCCAGGTAAGCGAAAAAATCCTCATCGAAGAGTCCGACTTCTTCAAAGAGTTCCTTCCTGTAGATAGAGGCGCCAGCGCAGGCCCCGAATACATACTCCTCGCTGCTATATCGAGGGCCGTCCTTCTTTCTAGCCCCACGCTTGAAGGCAATACCGTACCGGCTGAAGCCGTCTCCTATGGTATCAATAATCGAGTGCTTATAATAGTTGAGCATCTTGGAAGCGCAGAAACCAACCTCCGGGTGCCGCTCCAGCGCACTGACCAACTTCTCAAGCCACTCGGAGTCAACCTCTGTGTCGTTATTGAGGAGCGCGATATACCTACCCTGTGCATTTTTTATCCCCGCGTTCACAGCGGCACTAAAACCGCGGTTTGTTGTAAAACAGATAACCTTTACCTCACGATAGGTTTTCTTCAGGTACTCTATGGAGCCGTCGGTAGAGCCATTATCAACTATAATGACCTCAAAATCCTTAAACGATTGATTTCTTAAAGAATCGAGACAGGTCTTGAGGAAGTGCCTGCCGTTCCAGTTGGGTATGACTATTGTGGCCTTTATTTCCATTAAAGTAATTGTCCTGTGAGTGAGATAACACAAGATGAATATTTATTGGTTCATCTCAGTGCCACTTAATTAAATACCCGCTTTGTTTTCCAATACGCTAATAAAACCAGATTAAGGAGATGCCTATTTAATAGAGACAGGATAAGGATAGTCATATATGTTGGATTACGAGGGTGGAGCCTGTTGGCTTTTGAAAAATTCTCTCTTGCTCTGCTAACCTCACTATTCCTGGATAAAAAGACACCTAAAGAAAAATAATGCTTTGCGAGTATATGCTTGTTTTTATTAAAGTCATCATAGTGCTTCATTATAATGGACTCAAATGCTTGAATATGCGCCCTATTGTTTACAGAAATGCTGTCATCTATTAAATGTGCATTCAACAACGCCTCTCCGATATACTTGAACTTATAGTGCCGTGACAACCTTATAACTAATTCCCAGTCCTGGAGCCTGAGGAGTGTTTCATCAAACATACCTGTTTTATTAAAGCACTCTTTTCTCACCATCATACTTGGGGTGCCTATAAAACTCCTCTTGAGAAGTTCACGATGTATGTCTCCATTCTTGTGTTTTATTGAAGAAGAGGGAATGAATGTTTTGTGTTTACCATCCAGTCGCCAGAGGCCTGTGTAAACAACTCCAACATCCGATGCTGCTTCCTTAAAAGCATGCATTTGCTTTTCAAGCTTCATAGGGAACCACTCATCATCACTATCCTGAAAAGCAATAAATTCCCCTCTGGCTGCCTTGATGCCGGAATTCCTAGCCGCCGGGGCGCCTTTATTGTTGTCATGTCTGATATATCTTATTCTCTTGTCGTTAAAGTCCTTAACTATATCCTCTGTATTATCTGTTGAGGCATCATCAACGATTATAAGCTCAAAATCGCGATACGTCTGGTCAAGGACGCTCAGAACGGACCTCCTCATGTGAATACCACGGTTATAAGTAGGAATTATGACGCTTACTACTGGTGTTTTCATAATTGATACATGGAACCCGGCAAGTTAATAACGATAAAATCTAATAGGTTATTTGACTAATGTCGCTGTTCAGTACGTTCTAAATATTACAGAGTATAGACATCAAAGTAGCGTTTACAAAGAGTATCCCAGTTGCGTTCCTTTTTCACAAACTCGACTGCTGTTTGACCTAAAGATTTGCGTAAGTCTTTGTTATTAATCAAAAGATTCAACTTCTTTGCGAGGTCTTCATCATTTTCAGGTTCAAAGGTCAGCCCTGTTTCACCATCACTGATCATCTCCGTCAGCCCGCCTACCCGACTGGCAAGTACACATTTACCCATAGCCATTGCCTCTAAAGGCTT
>DAOVXI010000170.1 GCA_030636245.1 Deltaproteobacteria bacterium | reverse complement strand
TATCCCATACTATGGTTACGCGAGACAGGACAGAAAAGTCGCGCCCAGGGTACCGATAACAGCAAAGCTTGTTGCCGACCTCATAGAGGTGGCAGGCGCGACAAGGGTCGTATGCGTTGACCTGCACGCGGGACAGATCCAGGGCTTCTTCAATATACCGGTGGATAATATTTACGCGGCCCCCGTGCTCCTGCCCTACATAAAAGAGAAGTTCGCCGGTGAAGATATAGTTGTCGTAAGTCCGGATGCCGGTGGTGTTGAGAGGGCAAGGGCCTTTGCGAAAAGGCTGGATCAGTCGGGACTTGCCATAATAGACAAGAGACGCCCCGAGGCCAATGTCTCGGAGGTAATGCATATAATAGGCGAGGTAGAGGGGAAGCAGGCAATACTCTTTGACGATATGGTCGATACGGCCGGAACCCTAACGCAAGCCGCGGTGGCTCTTAAGGAGCACGGCGCAAAAGGCATATACGCCTGCTGCACGCACGGCGTTCTCTCAGGCCCTGCCATAGAAAGAATCGAAGCTTCACCCATAACCGAGGTAGTGCTTACCGACACGATACCGCCCAGGGTCAACTGCGATAAGATAAAGTACCTCCCGACCGGTCCGCTACTTGGAGAGACTATCAAGAGGATACATTTTGGCGAGAGCGTCAGCTCTTTATTTGTTTAATATAATATAATTTTCGTATTTTTTAAGGAGGAGAGGAAGATAAGATGGAACAATATGAGATTACAGCATGGAAAAGGGATAACTTTGGAAAAGGTAATTCTGGAAGGCTCAGACGAGATGGCTTTATCCCGGCCGTGCTTTACGGTGCGGGTATTAAAGAGAACATTCACATTAAGATGAGCAAAAAGGATGTCGACAAGGCCATATCAGGCCACAGCGGCACAAACGTCCTTTTAAAGCTCACCATCGAAGGCGACGGAGATAAGACGGTAATGTTCAAGACCTTTGACCGCCACCCGGCGCAAGGCTTCATACGCCATATAGACTTGCAAGGCGTTGACATGAAGGAGAAGATAACGGTTGATGTGCCTATCGTTCTTGTTGGTAAGGCCGAGGGCATTAAGCTTGGCGGAATACTTCATCAGGATATGCAAACGGTAAGGGCCGAGTGTCTCCCTACAGCCATACCTGACTCAATTGAACTTGATATAACCGAGGTCGGACTTAACCAGGCGCTTCACGTAAGTGACATCAAGCTTCCTGAGGGACTGAAGATACTTGATGATGAGAAACTTACGGTCGTGCTCGTGAACGCTCCTGCTGCTGAGAAGGAAGAGGAAGAGGTCGAGGGCGAAGGTGAAGAGGGCGCAGCCGAGGGCGAAGAAGCCGAGGCAGAGGAAAAGAAGGATTAGTTCTTTTTACTTTTTCGGCGTGAGTATTGTTTATGGACCCTGATCCGATAATTATAGTCGGCCTTGGCAATCCGGGCGAAGAGTACGAAAGTACAAGGCACAATATCGGTTTTATGGCCGTTGATCTTCTGGCACAGAAGAACTCGATAAAGATAAAGGAGAAAGCCGAGAGCTTTCTTTGGGGCAGGGGGCGTATTGATCTGGGAGACGGCGCCAGGCGTGATGTGGTGCTTGTTAAACCCACGACATACATGAACCTAAGCGGTCAGGCCGTAAGGAGTGTTGCTTCAAAGTTCAAGGCTGAAACATCTTCCGTTATCATCACCTGTGATGACTGTGCACTTTCACTGGGGGAGCTCAGGATAAGGAAGAAAGGCGGAAGCGGCGGTCAAAAAGGGCTTGCTTCAATTATCAAGGTGCTCGGCACCGAGGAGTTCGCAAGGCTGAGGCTAGGAGTTGGCCGGCCGGCACATGAAGGCGCGGATCTTTCCAGCTACGTGCTGGGTCGTTTTAGAAAAGAAGAGTTGGATACACTTAGTAGTGTTTTAGATAGGGCGGCGAGTGCTCTTACGGCCTTTACGGATAAGGGTATTGATTTTGCCATGAATAATTTTAATTAGAATAAAAAAATTAAGATCTATCAAAGAAAGGAGTAAAAGCAAAAGATGGAATTTATTTTAAAGTTGGCGCCGGTATTGGCGATATTTGGGCTTATCCTTGCGGGTATTATTTATACAGCCCTTAAGAAACAATCAGAGGGCTCTGATAAGATGAAAGAGATAGCCGTGATGATCCATGACGGCGCGATGGTCTATTTGAAAAGGCAGTACAAGATACTTATAATCTGTATTATTCTGGTGGCCGTACTCCTTGGTTACTTTATAGATGTAAACACATCTATAGCTTACATTGTAGGTGCCGTTAGCTCATCGATCGCCGGCTTCTTTGGTATGAAGGCCGCGACAAGGGCGAACGTTAGGACCGCGGAAGCCGCGAACAAGAATAAACCAAGTAGCGCCCAAGCTCTTTCAGTGGCGTTTTTCGGCGGCTCGGTCATGGGACTTGCCGTTGCGAGCCTCGGACTCTTGGGTGTTGGCGTACTCTTTCTGATATACGGAAAGCCTGAGATGGCTTATGTCATAAGTGGATTTGCCATGGGCGCTTCCACCATCGCCTTCTTTGCCCGTGTTGGCGGAGGCATATACACCAAGACAGCTGATGTTGGTGCTGATCTTGTCGGAAAGCTGGAAGCAGGTATCCCGGAAGATGATCCCAGGAACCCCGGTGTTATCGCTGATAACGTCGGAGACAATGTCGGTGACGTTGCCGGGCTCGGTGCCGACATATTTGAGAGCTACGTTGGAAGTATAATAGCTACTATTGCTATTGGTGCCACAGCCCTTGTGGGCTCGAAGGTCGCTTCTTTAGGTTCGATAGAGGTCCTTATGGGACTTCCCATTATTTACGCGATGGTCGGTCTTATCGCCTCAGTCATAGGCATCGGAGGAATGAAGCTTCTTCAGAACACAGACCCTGCAGCGGCACTCAGGAACTCAACGATCATAGCCCTCGTACTTTTCCTTGTTTTCGCTTTTGGCGTTACAAAGTACTTTGGCGTGGATATAGGTGTTTACATTGCCGTTCTGGTAGGAGCGGTCGGCGGATTCGCTATCGGTATCATAACCGAGTACTATACGGCGGCAAAGCCTGTCAGGAAGATTGCGGAGGCAAGTGAAACAGGCCCGGCCACTAACATTATAACCGGACTTGCCGTAGGGCTTCACTCCTGCGTCCTTCCGGTCATAGTGATCTGTATCGCGATATTCGTATCCAACCACTATGCAGGCATATACGGCATAGGCATAGCCGCTGTCGGAATGCTTGCCACAACAGGACTTATAATGAGTGTTGACGCATACGGTCCTATCGCTGATAACGCGGGCGGCATTACAGAGATGAGCGGTCTTGGTGAAGACGTTCGTAAGATAACCGATAACCTTGACGCCATTGGTAACACAACGGCAGCCATTGGTAAGGGCTTTGCCATAGGCAGTGCCGCGTTGACCGCACTTGCCATGTTCACAGCCTTTGGCCAAACCATAGCAACGGCACAGGGCAAGGTCTTTGAGGTTATAATCACGGACCCTAATGTTGTTATAGGACTTTTCATAGGCGGAACACTTCCATTCCTCATAGGCGCGCTTACAATGACAAGTGTTGGTAAGGCAGCCTTTAAG
>DAOVXI010000121.1 GCA_030636245.1 Deltaproteobacteria bacterium | reverse complement strand
GAATATTAGAAAGATGTTGGTCTTGACGGCAGGGTGCTTATTCTTAAAAGAAGTATCGCTGTTCTTGAGATGCGTCTCGGAGGGGAGTATATAAAGGATGCTGTTCATGAGCTTGAAGGGCTAACCAAGGTTTTCGAGGATGATCTCCTATACTATGACTATGCTGTTGCCCTGGTTAAGTACTACGACCTTCGCGAGCCGTCCGATGAACGGCTACAAGATAAGGCTATGGAGTTTTTTAAAAGGTCTTATGAGCTTGGCTTCAACAAGGGCTTGCATGGCGCCGGGCTGCTTCATTTCGAAAGAGGTGAATACGATAAGGCCATCACCTTGCTGAAGGAGTATGAGGGGCTTTTACTTGATAATACAGATGTTGATGTCTACGGTAAGCTCGGGTTGGCTTGTTTTGAGGTAGATGACAGTGAGTGTGCGCTGCGTTATCTTGAGAGAGCGGTCTACATTGAGCCTTCCATTGATCTAAAGGCAAGGTACCATTATACTATGGGTGTTATTTACCTTAATTTTGATGAAAATGAGAAGGTGCTTGAGAACTTCCAGGCTGCGGTTCTGCTTGAGCCGGAGTTTGCGGATGCTATTATGGAATTAAGCAGGAACCTTGTGATCATGGGTCATGAGACGAAGGCATCTGTCCTCAAAGTGTTTTTAACTACTCAGTCACAGGTAAACGATGCCCTGGAGTGACGTAAATTGTCACTTTGGGTGTGACAATTGCCGTAAAATGTTGGTCTCAGGGGCGGCTCTAAAGACATAACGTATTAATTTTATTGAATTTAAAGTTTTGGCATGGCAATTGCAATATATTAGGTACTAGGTTAGATAAATCACAGGTTTTTAGGAAGTTAAAATAAATTATCAAACCGTAACGAAAGGAGAGAAAAATGATTAAAACAAATGAAAAGGGTTTTACCCTAATCGAGCTTTTGATAGTTGTTGCTATCATCGCAATCCTCGCGGCAATCGCTATTCCGCAGTTCTCAAAGTACAAAGCTAGAGGTTATAAGGCTACCTTGACATCAGATATGAAGAACGCTTATACAGCCGCACAGGCCTACCTCTCAGACAACATCGACGGTACTGTTGCTGATCTGGCAACCCTGCAGGCATATGGGTATCAGCAATCTCCGGGTATGGATTTTGATTCCGCTAACGTCACAGGAGCAGGTGCCGGTAACATTGAGCTCTGGCACGCTACACTTAAATCATCCGGTGCTGCAAACATAGGTGTTGTTGATGCAGACGGATTAATCGTCTTTAAGTAAGCTCTGTTGCAGTTAGTTTTATTAGGAGGGGCGGGATACTTTGTATCCCGCCCCTTTATTTTTTTAATAAAAACCTGATTTTATAAAAATCTTGACACTTCTCCCAGTAGTATTATATGCTTATCAAGATTTATTGTTATTAAAGCAAAATAAGTACCAGGAGGTAGTTTTCATGACCGATGGAAAGAAAGAAGTATCAGTAGCCATAGTTGGCCTTGGCCAGGTGGGTAGTACATTTTTGGATAAGCTCGCTACCAAGGAAGGCAGTGGCGTAAATATCGTGGCTGCGGCTGAGTTAAACAGCTCCGCACCGGGGGTAGAGTCAGCGAAGTCTAAGGGGATCGAAGTTCACGAGGGTACTAAGGAGCTTGTTGCGATGGGTGATTCCGTAGACATAATATTTGATCTTACAGGAAATCCTGAGGCAAAAAGGAATTTAAGGAGCGAGCTTGCCCGCTCCGGTAATCAGCATACGGTTATAGCTCCAGAGGTTGTTGCATTTCTTATATGGGATCTTATGGGCGAGTCCAAAGAGTTTCCGGGAGGACATACTTCTAAGGGTTACTAAGTAAATACCAGATTTAGAAAAAGGGCTCCGCTTTTGCGGGGCCTTTTTTTATTTCCAGTATCTATTAAGCTTTAGTTGTAACTCAATATAAGTGGGTATATAATCTTTGTAGTTGATGATCCATGGATAATACTTTAAGTCTAAAGATAACCGGCTTTAGGTGTGCCTCATGCGCGACAAAGGTTGAGGATGCTGTAAGGAGTGGCAGGGGGCGTGGACAGGACTGAGTGATTGGTGGAGACCTTCTGTGACATCGCGAATCATATCGTATGAACCTTTACTAAGGATAATTAAATGGCAAAAGACCTGATATGCGGGATGGATGTAGAGCCTGAAGGTGCGGCCGGAAGTTCCACCTATAAGGGCGAGACCTATTACTTCTGCTCCCTTCACTGTAAGGTGAAGTTTGATAAAGATCCAGGGATATATGCGGGTGAAAAGGAACCTTCAGTTGCTCCGGCTCCTGAAGGTGCCGTCTATACCTGCCCGATGGACCCTGAGGTGCAGCAGGATAAGCCCGGCCCCTGCCCCAAGTGCGGCATGGCGCTTGAGTCTGCCCTACCTTTGATAGCCCTTGCAAAGACCGAGTGGGTATGTCCTATGCACCCGGAGGTCGTCCGTGATGTGCCTGAAAGCTGTCCCATATGCGGGATGGCCCTTGAGCTTCGGATGGTCGCGGCTCGAGAGGAAGAAAACCCGGAACTTGTTGATATGAAACGCCGTTTCAAAGTAGGCGTGATCTTGACACTCCCTCTTGTCCTCATTGCCATGCGCGACATGATTCCCGGATTGGATCTCGAACGCATTATATCTCATGGGGTATTGAGATGGGCTGAGCTTGTTTTTGCCACACCGGTCGTCCTTTGGGGCGGGTGGCCGTTTATCGTAAGGGGCTGGCAGTCGATCATAAACAGAAGTCCCAACATGTTTACATTGATTGGGCTTGGCGTTGGTGTCGGATACACATATAGCGTCATAGCGATGCTTTTTCCGGGGATATTCCCGGAGTCTTTCAGAGAGGGCGGCGAGGTGGCGGTATACTTCGAGGCAGCCGCGGTCATCATTACGTTGGTCCTCCTGGGTCAAGTGCTCGAACTCATGGCTCGGAGCAGGACAGGGGCGGCCATTAAGGCTCTTCTGGGCTTGGCTCCGAAGACCGCCCGACGTATAAGGAATGAGAGCGAGGAGGATGTTCCCCTCGCTCTGGTAAGCCCTGGCGACCTCTTAAGGGTGCGTCCGGGAGAAAAGGTCCCGGTTGACGGCATTGTCGTTGAAGGCTTAAGTGCCGTGGATGAGTCCATGGTTACCGGGGAGCCTATACCGGTTGAGAAAAAGGCAGGCGAGAGGATCATAGGTGCTACGGTTAACGGCACGGGAATGCTGGTAATAAAAGCTGAGAAAGTTGGTGCCGAGACATTGCTTGCTCAGATCGTCCGCATGGTGGCCGAAGCACAGCGAAGCAGGGCTCCCATTCAGAAGCTTGCCGACGTTGTTGCAGGTTACTTCGTTCAGGTAGTGGTGGCAATAGCGGCCCTGACCTTCATCATATGGGCATGGTTCGGCCCTGAGCCACGAATGTCTCTTGCCCTCATTAATATGGTTGCTGTTTTGATCATTGCCTGCCCCTGCGCTTTGGGGCTTGCGACCCCTATGTCCATAATGGTAGCCATGGGTAAGGGCGCGACGGTAGGAGTGCTTTTTAAGAACGCAGAGGCGGTCGAGATCGCAAGAAAAGTGGATACCCTTGTTGTGGATAAAACAGGCACCCTCACCGAAGGAAAGCCGAAGCTTGTCGAGGTTTTTCTTGCCTCAGGATTTGACGAAAGCTCGGTCCTCTATCTCGGAGCAAGCCTTGAGCGGGGTAGCGAGCATCCACTTGCTTCAGCCATTGTAGAGGGAGCTGAGGAAAGGGGCATAACCATGACAGATGTGGGGTCTTTTGAGTCCATAACAGGAAAAGGGGTAAGTGGTAAGGTTGACGGGCGCGATGTTGCTCTCGGAAACATAAAACTGCTCGAGGAGCTTAACGTGGAGCCGGGTGAGCTCTCTGAAAAGGCGGAGGCGATGCGCACCGAGGGCCAGACAGTTATGTTCGTTGCGGTGGATGGAAGACCGGCAGGGCTACTGGGTGTTGCGGACCCGATAAAGGAAACCACGCCTGCCGCCATAGAGGGGCTTCACCGCGAAGGTGTCCGTATCGTAATGCTTACCGGAGACAGCCGCACCACGGCCGAGGCTGTATCGAGAAAACTCGGCCTTGACGAGACTGTCGCTGAGATACTGCCCGGTCAGAAGGCTGAGATAATCAAACGTCTTCAGAATGAGGGGCGAATCGTGGCCATGGCCGGTGACGGAATAAACGACGCCCCTGCACTGGCCCAGGCACACGTGGGCATCGCCATGGGTACGGGCACGGATGTGGCCATGGAGAGTGCCAGCGTCACCCTCGTAAAGGGCGATCTCAGAGCCATCCTGAGGGCAAGACGCTTGAGCCGCGCGACAATGAGGAACATAAAGCAGAATCTCTTCTGGGCCTTCATTTACAACTCACTCGGGTTGCCGGTGGCGGCAGGTGTTCTTTACCCGTTTTTCGGCATACTCTTAAGCCCCGTCATCGCCGCAGCCGCCATGAGCTTCAGCTCTGTATCCGTTGTGGTTAACGCCCTACGGCTCAAGAGGGTAAAGGTCTAAAGTGGGCCGTATAACAAACAAAATATTTGCGAAGTTCCTGACCCGCTTTAGGGGTATGGCCGAGAAAACCGCCGAGCGTGCTACGATAGACACGGAAACTTTTGCCTTCCTGAAAGAGGAAACCCCGTGGACGAGTTTTGATATTCCTTTAAGCGAAGCAAAGATCTGTATCGTCACGACCGCAGGCGTTCATCATACGGACCAGGAGCCCTTTGATATGAATGACAAGGACGGGGACCCAAGCTTCCGTGTTATAACACCGGCTGACAAAAACCGCGCTCTCTCTCTTAAGATAACCCACGACTACTATGATCATAGTGACGCTGATAAGGACATGAACATTGTTTTTCCGATAGATAGGCTGGGTGAGCTTAAAGAAGAGGGTGTTATAGGCGGCGTTACAAAAGAGCACTTTGGTTTTATGGGTCACATTGACGGGCGACACATTGACACCTTTATAACTAAGACCGCGCCGGAGGTGGCGCGCCTTATAAAAGCAACTGAAGCAGATGCCGTGCTCCTGACCCCCGGTTGAGGACTGTGCAACCGGTCCGTGGGACTGGTACAGAGGGTTATAGAGGCTTCAGGCGTTCCTACCGTCGGCATATCCATCATGCGAAAGCTTACGGAGATGGTGCGCCCACCGCGTACTGTTTTTGTTCATTACCCGATGGGCCATCCGCTTGGAGAGCCATTCAAGACGAAGCAGCAAAGGGCTATTACCCTTGACGCTTTAAATGAGTTAACAGAAGCAAAAGAACCCGGCATCATAAAAGACCTGCCGTATAAGTGGAAAAGACACGAGTGG
>DAOVXI010000011.1 GCA_030636245.1 Deltaproteobacteria bacterium | reverse complement strand
GCTCTATAACCCACTACCTTGCGGTTAAGGAAAACAATACAGAAAGAAAAAAGATAGACCAGGCTCTTATAGAGGCAAAAGATGCGGCAGAGGATGCAAACAAGGCTAAGAGCGATTTTCTGGCTACCATAAGTCATGAGATAAGAACACCAATAGCTGCGGTAAACGGGGTGGCCGACCTCTTTAAGGAGACAAAGCTGGACGCAAAACAAAAAAAATATGTGAATGTTATCGAGAGCGCCTCGGAGTTGCTATTGAACCTTATAAATAATGTTCTTGATATATCAAAGATGGAGTCGGGAAAGTTGGAGTTGGACTATGCTGAGTTTAACCTGAAGGAAGTAACAGAGAAGATGGCCAGTGTCTTGAGTATAAAGGCTGAGGAGAAGGGACTTTTATTGGTCGAACATATAGATGATGATGTTCCCTTGAGTCTGGTTGGCGACTCTGTAAGGCTAAAGGAAGCTTTGCTGAATTTGCTCGGCAATGCCGTTAAGTTTACTGAAAAGGGTTCAGTTGAGTTGCTTGTAAGTTTAGTGTCAGAGGAGCCGGGGGAGAGTGTACTTCTGAGGTTTGAGATAAAAGATACAGGTGTTGGAATTTCAAGGGACAAACAGTCGATGGTATTTGAGAAGTTCTCGCAGGCAGACACTTCAACGACAAGGAGGTACGGCGGAACGGGACTCGGGCTCGCCATAACAAAAGACCTGGTTAAACTCATGGGAGGTGACATAAGTGTCAAGAGTAAGGTAGGGGAAGGAAGCAGTTTTATATTTACGGCGAAGTTCAATCTGAGGAGCATCAACGACAAGAGCTATGACCCTAAAGAAGGAGACCTTATCGATGAGCGGCCTTTAAAGGTACTGATCGTTGAGGACTCGGCTCATATTGTTTTTATACTTCAGGCATTCCTGTCTAATACGAACTATGAACTTTCATTTGCGGAAGACGGAAAGAGGGGGCTGGATAAGTTTAAAGAAGGGAGCTTCGATATAATTTTGATGGACATGGAGATGCCTGCCATGGATGGATATACAGCCACTAAATTAATAAGGGAACTTGAGAAGAAAGACAACAAGAAGGATCATGTACCCATAGTGGCAATTACAGCTCATGCGCTAAGCGAGTTTAAGGAAAAAAGCATGAGTGCCGGTTGTGATGCTCACCTTGCAAAACCGATAAAAAAGAATGAATTGCTGGCAGCGATAATTAAGTATACCGATGGCGGGGATAGCCTGGTAATGCAAGGGGGTGAGGAGCTTCATGCTGTTGCGAGCAAGGACCTCGAGATGTTGATACCGGAGTACCTTGAGGACATTAGGCAGGAAGCGTTGACCGTGGAAGGTCTTTTGGAGGAAAAGGATTTTGCAAAGACACAAGATATCGGTCATAGGTTAAAAGGGAGCGGAATGACATATGGATTTATACCTATAACGGAGCTTGGTGCGGTTATAGAAGAAGAAAGTATAAATAAGAGCTCCAAGGCTGTAATGAAGGCGATCGGGCAGCTTATCTACTATTTAGACAATGTTAAGGTTAAATACGAATAATTTTTCAATAAAAAAATACGAGTTGCAATAATATGCTGTAATTATTCTATCGATATCATTGATATTGACCAAAGTTATATAATTCACTCGTATAAATGAAATAAAAAAAGACGGCAAAAGCCGTCTTTTTTTATAATAGATGTGAGTTAAAGTTATGGTAATTTAAAGTCTTTGCCCGCGAACTGAATATTCGCCTGGTCATCAGCTCTTGGGGGGCTTACCGCGTGCACGCCTTCGCACTCAGGACATTTGCCAACAAAAGTTGCGAGGGTAAAATCCGCTCCACAGCCCTGACATTTAGTTTGAAGCCCGCCGTCAGGAATAGGCGCATTTGCAACCCCTCCGTCGTGGGCGTTAGCCACGAACTCTACCAGCTCACGTCCCTCTGAAAATGGTCCGCCACCGCCACCGTCTCCACATCCGCTTCCACAATCACTCATTTTTGTTACTCCTCCTTATGGTCTATGAATCATTCTATATTTTACCCTATTTGTGGGGGGTAATTTTATGATTTAAGTCATTTTACCAGAAATGGGTTGTTTTTTCAACTTTTCAAATTATTTTAAGGATTACAGGGCTATACTAGTTGAAAAACCTTGACAAGAGTGGACAAAAATTATTACTATATTTGCTTGTATCCGCCCCTTAGGGGGCATTTATTATTTGATAAGATTATTATATTCCCGGGTAGCTCAGCTGGCAGAGCAGGTGGCTGTTAACCACCTTGTCGGGGGTTCGAATCCCTCCCCGGGAGCCAAAAATTAAGGGACGCGATCTGCGTCCCTTTTTATATTTCTTATTTGATAATTTAAGCTCCTGCTCCGATATGAAGAGGTCTATTGTCAGGGTGCGTTATCTTATATATGATTATCTATATGGAGAACCATGTTAATTAAGATAAAAGCAGGGTTCTGGCCGGGCTTACGGAGGAGGTAGGCATTGGAGCTACTTATTATATAAAACTTGCAGTGGAGCACCCATATTGCCGTCCGAGATTGATACTTATGGATGAGGTGGTCGCGCGTAGTGAGATGAGAAAATTGAAGGTAAAATAAAGTCGTTTACTTCACGGTAAATCCTATCGGCTCTGTTCTGACAGGCCGTTCTGCTCCATCCCTCCAGACCTTTGCATACACAACATGTTTTCCTTTTTTGAGCGGCCAGGAGAGCTCCTCCTCTTTTGTTTCAGCGGTAAGCAAGTCATTAACATACCACTGAACTTTATTAGTCTCAGTTACACTTGAGAGCTTAAAAGTGAATGCCTCTAAATTATCGGGTATGCGAGGGTCCTTAGCCATAACAAGTCCCGGGGTGGGCTGTGTGATCTTTAATGGTTTAAGTGACACCGCATTGCGATAGAACGCAATCGAGTTGTTGCCGTAATCTTGCTCTTCGTGGTTAGCACAATGTTGTTCGGGTGCGGTGCCTTTGATAAAATACTCATCCATCAAGGTACAGTTCTTGGTTGGGAGCAGGCCGCTACGGGCACAAACCTTAACTTGCTTAAGTTCTGTTGATAGCATTGGGACGCCGGTACTTTGTGTTCTGTTCAGCTCCGAGAAAACCGAGCGCAGAACAAGGGCAGGTCCAATTGAACCCGTAACATCATTCATGGCGCTGCGGTCAAGGTTGCCCATCCAGACACCCACGGTATACTTTGAGTTAAAGCCAACGGCCCACGCGTCGTTATAATCCGTACTCGTTCCTGTCTTTACGGCTGTTCTTATCGGGAACCTAAGGAGGTTCCCTGTGCCGAACTCAAGTCGTCTTGCTTCAGGATCGGATAAAATATCACCTATAATTGATGAGCTTTCTTTTGTGAATATACCGTTTGAAGTTAGATTCCTTTGTCTTTTGATAAAAGGAGTAAGCTCTATCATGCTCCCGCCTCTTCCTAGCGTCGTATAGGCACGGACCAGCTCATATAACGAGACCTCTCCATTTCCCAGCGCTATGCCTTCACCGTAAAAAAACGGGTGGCGTGTAAGGCTGTCGAAGCCAAGCTTCCTGAGTTTTTTATAAAATTCTTCCTGACCGGTATATTGTACGGTGCGAACAGCAGGGATATTAAGTGAATTGCCGAGAGCTTCACGTAACCTTATCTCACCGTAATTACTTCTACTGAAGTTGTCATAGCTGTGAAGCCCTTGTCCAACGGCAAGGGACAGGGGTGAGTCATTGATCAGCGTTGCGGCGGTCCAACCCTTATCAAGCGCCATCGCGTATAAGAATGGCTTTAGTGTTGAGCCGGGCTGTCTTGGTGTGAGTACAGCGTTGATCATGCTGCCATGCTCTACTGTGCTGTACTCTCCACCGACTACCCACGTAAGTATCTCCCCGGTTATGTTATTTACAACAAGTACCGCACCGTGTTTTACATTTTTTTTATTAAGTTTAGTAAGTCGGTTGTTGAGTATTTTTTGTGTGTAGCTCTGAAGTGAGGAGTTAAGGGTAGTCTGGATCTTTCCGTTCTCTATAGCGTCACTGGGAACAGGTGAGTTAAGAATGTAAGAGATAAAGTGTGGAGCTTCCAAATTTATGGAGAACTCTCCATTCGAAAGGCTTTGTCTGTTGAAAAGGTCAAGCTCCTCGTCGCTGATCTCACCGTTTGAGTGCATTACTCCTGCAAGATGCTCGACCTTTTCATTTGTCTTGGTAGTGTATTTTTTTATATTTAATCTTTCAGGCGCCCTGACGAGAACAGCCAATGTAAGCATCTCTTTTATGTTAAGTGTTTCCATGTCACGGTCAAAGTAGTAGCGTGCGGCCTGCACCACACCGCGTCTTCTGGACGAGAAGGGCACCTGATTTAAATAAAACTCAAGGATGTCTGCTTTGGTAAAATTATTTTCAAATCTTTTTGCTTCAAACCCTTCAAGCCAACGAGAATAGAAGGTCCTTGGCCTCGGGTGTATCATCCTTACGGTCTGCTCTGTTATCGTACTCGCGCCTCTGACTACAGCAAGGCTCTGTATGTTTTGGAGCATAGCATGAAGCTTTGCCAGGGTATCTGTCCCGTTGTGGTTGTAAAATCGCTTATCCTCGGCTGTTATGAAAGCTTTTATAAGAAGCAGCGGGATATTGTGGAGCGCAACGTTGTCGTGGATATTAAAGTTATTTGAATAAGTAAAGGTAAGAGGGTTGAAAGCTCTGTCAAGAAGCTGAACTTTGTCACTGTGTCCGTGTGTCGGCTGCAGTGTCGCGGGCACAGGGGACAGGTCAATGGTGGTTTTGATAAATAGCACAGTGAGTGCGATCAAGAGCAAGGCCCCCAAAGATCCAACAGAGTTCTTGTGTTGCCTCAGCCATGGAATGATCCTCATAGACAGACCGTGGCCTACTTAGACTCTATTACGTTGAGTTTAGCAGGCGAGCCTTTGCCGAATACGTCAGGGTTGTACATCTCTTCCGCGTGTGTCGGCATGACTATGAAGTTTCCGGGAGCGACAGCCTGTGCCGTGTATGAGAGATGATAGTTGCCGCCTTGGAGGAACTCCGAGTAAAAGCGGACAGAGTCATGCCGGAGTTCCTTATGGTAGAAGCTCCAGCGTGAGTAGCCGTAACCCATCCACTCATCTGTTGAGTGCCAGAATGAGGCGCCGGGGTATTTAGAGGTGGCTTTGTCGGCATCCACGGTTGAGGCGGTTGCAAGATCTCTGTTAACGGGCTCCAGTCCTCCCGGCACAGGGTCGTTTATTACAACAAAGTTCCTTGCCGCAGGAATGGAAAGAAATATATCCACCTTTATAATATCGCCTGTTTTTATCTTCATCTTGTTTCCAAGAAGTACCCATTTGCCGTTCCGCTCGACGCTATACTCTCTTTTGATCTCAATGCCTGAGTTGATGTTACGGTTCTTTGGCAGTAAAGGAGAATAGGTAAGGCGTGCCGAGTAGTAGGCTCGCCCCTGACCATTCTTCAGAAGTTTTATGTGTGTCGAGCTCCCGGGGTCGTCTTTCTCCAGCGCTCTGAAAAATTCCTTGGGTTCATTCTTGTAGGAGTTAAAGTTGGCCGATCCGCTGACTTCATTGTCGATCATGGCGCTGATATTAAAGTTTGGGAGTTCTTTTTCATAGACAGTGCTATAGTCTACAAGAGCATTCAAGGCAAAGATATTTTCCTGAGTGTTTTCCCATCTATCTTTTTGTTTTCTGCTTTGGGTCATATAATGAACTATCTTAAAGGGTATATCCGCAATACTCTGAGCGTTTTCTACACTGCCTTCAGAGTATCTTAAGAGAGCGCTAAGCACAGCTCCGTTGGATTTGAGCTCGCTTGAGAGAATTCTGGAGTAGTCACCTGTGGAGAAGCCCGAGTATATGGCCTCGGAGAATATCGCTTTGCCGCTGCTTAAATTAATGTGGGACATTATATTCTTAACCGTTGTTTTTTGAAGCTTCAAGGTACCGGGTACATCCATGAGCGCGAGCAGGAAGTGTGCTTTTCCAAAGAGCGTCATTTCACCTACATGAGAGGCGTATCTAAGTACATCGTCCTTTGTCAGTTTTCCATTTGGTGCAAGCGCCGCGAGTGCCACCGCCCTTACCGTCGAGCTCATGCCCTTTGAGTAAAAGGTGGGGAAGACGTTCTTTCTTAACATAATTATGAGATAGTCATGAAGCTTTGCCTCCACCTCGCTCGGTATGTCATAGCCGTCACGCTTGAGCCAGTTAAAGGCGAGTGCCGTGTAGGCGCTTAGGTAAGGGCTTACGTACTCGTCGTTAGGTATGTAGTAGGCCATTCCGCCATTTGGTGCCTGGTGGGCCGCGGCTGAGAGTAACATGTCTTTGGTTATCTTGGCGCTATCTTCCCAAGGGACCATTTCCGTGTCGATGTAAGGCGTTAATTTATTGTAGTGAGCGGCCATAACACCCTTGCTAAGTATCTGCTCCCAGCAAATATAGGGATAGTCTCTCATGTACTTAAAGGCGTTCTCAAGACCTCCTATGGCACTGGGTGATACAATTACACTGAGTTTTCCTACATCTGTTCTTATCTGCTCAGGTATGAGGATCTTCTCGGTAACCTCGTTCATTGTTGTCGTTCCATAGGTTGCGGATGTTTCAAGCGAGGATGTTTTCAGCACCTTGACACTGGCAACGGTTGCATCCGTGTCCAATGAGTCGCCGGCACTTATCTTAAAACTTATCTCACCGCTCTTAGCGGCGATGACCGGTAGGCGTACGATATACCTCTTGTACGGTTCCGTGGATAAGAACTCTGTTTTTGATGTGGGGCTGGCCTCACTCTCAAGTACATCTCCGCTTGCTTCTATTGTTACCTTTAGTGTTCTTTGTTTGTCGGTCCGGTTCATCACGACAAAGCCCGCGAGAAAGTCGTCCTTCTCGGATACCTGATTGGGAAGAGCCGGGCGTATCTCTGTGGGAAGGTTTGTCTTAATAGTGTTTTGACCGAGCCCAAAGCGGTCCGCTTCATTAGCGGCCATAACAAGAATGCGCCATCCGGTCAGGTTGTCCGGCAGCTCGAAGGAAAACTCGGCAGCGCCGAAGTTGTCGGTCATGATGGAGGGGTTCCAGTAGCTTACGAACTTGAAGAGAGAGCGTATGTCAAGGTCAGCTCCCGCGTCACCGCCCACGTCAGCGCCTTTTTTCTTCTACAGTTGTCTTCCTATAAGTTCACGAAGCAGGTTGAAGTTGAATACATCAAGCCCACCCAGGCTATAGAAACCTTTATAAGGGTCAAAGTATGTGGAACCTCCTTTTATAAGGTCCAGAACGCTTTCGTCAAGCACAGCAACGGCAAGCTCCATTGGCGGGGTTGTCATTAGCGGTACCGCGCTTTTGAGCGAAGTAGAAACCTTGACCTTGACGGTCTCTCTCGGCCTGTACTCCTCTTTGTCTGTTTTTATTTTGACACCGATCTCTTTATATTTATCCTTTACGTCAACTCGAACATAGCCTGTCTTGAAGGCAGGCTTGCCAAGGTCAACCGTGTTCATCTCGGTCACTGTTGCCGCTCTTGGTGAAAATACGGTAACCGAGAGGTAGTAGCCGGGGCTAAGATCCTCTGTTACCGGGAACTCTATTATCTCGCTTGAGCTATCGAAGTTCTCGACCCAGCTCCTAAGTATTCCGTACCGCTCGATCGTAATAAGGGCTGTAGCTTTCGGATAAGGGTTTTGCACCATGTACCGGGCCGTGTCACCTATCTTAATGTCCTCTGACTCGGGGAAGATGTTCAAGTGATTGCCGGTCAGCTCGTCCCATATGACCCAGTCGCCGCCTGTAGCCCAACTATGGAGCTCTGTTTTATGGCTTCGGCCAAGTGTGTCTTTTATCTTAGCTGTAAATTTATATGAGCCGGCACGATCCGGGGTAAAGCCGCAAGCAACCGGCTCTGATGTCGAGACAACATCACATGAAGCTACCTTTACCCACTTATGTTTATAACGAGTTATGTAGGTGTTGCCTGCTCCTTTGACCTTGGCCGCCTTTGTTTCCCTGTACTGTATGGTCAGCTTTACCTTTATATCGCTTGCTATCATACCGTTTTCGTCTACCGTAAGTATGAGTATCTCCTGGGCCTTATCTTTTTTCATGACCCAGCTTTTCTTTTTCAATCCGACATAGCGGTCACGTCCTACATATGTGGCGCTCTTGGAGGTGGCAACGAACTTGCCCCTGTCATCCATAACAGCGCTCTCTACAAAGAGGCTTCCGTATAGAACGTCTACCTTGTTTAGCTTGAAGGTCTTTGAAGAATCTCCCTTGTTGTCAAGTTTAGTGTTCGTATCAAAGACGTTCTTTCCGTAGAAGTACGGAGTGTAGGTGTCGAATGTAAAACCCCTTGCCAACGGGTCCCTGACCTTAAGGCTTCGTTGCGTGACCCGTGCCGTTATCCTTAGGCGCGCATCCGTATAAGGTCCTCCGGAGTGAAGCCGTCCCATGGTACTTACCTCTACGCTGTCACCATCCCTGAATAAGGTGCCGTTAAGTTCGCTTGAGACTTTAAAGGGGGCAGGGGTGAAGTCGCTTACAAGAACCCTTAGAGGGGTCCAGGAGTGATCTTTTTCCATGTAATCAGCCGTAAGGTTAAAGTTGTACCAACCAACGGCCCCTGTTTTTGGTATGGGAACCTCTCCCGCGTAAGTACCGAACTCCGTGAGGGTAATATTCTTTTCTTCATGTATCTTCTTACCCATAGGGTCTTTAACAATAAGGGTGTAGGATGAAAGAGGAGGTTGTATCAGTCCTTTATTGTCCTGGCTTCTGACAAAAAGTTTGAACTGGATGGTGTCACCGGCTTTGTATATGCCCTGGGCGGTAGTGCCCCAGGTCTTTATGTGGCCGTGGAGGCGTTCGTTATTGCTGCCAAGGTATGAGTTGTTCATGCCTCTTGCATCGACATGGAAGGAGCCGAGCAGCGGCAGCAGAGCTATGTCATCGGACTTCTCGACCTTTACCATGAGCTGTGAGGAGTTGCTGTTGTGGTTCCACCAGCCGTAGTTGGAGAGATATTTTAACTCGGGGTCGAGTTTTTTTGTCCCCGGAAGTATAGCTATGCCAAGCGAGTTGGTAACTACAACGCTTTTAGTGTCACGTGGGTTAATATCCTTAAGGTTACTCAAAAATATGCTGACTTTTGCGTCCTTAACGGGAGCGCCTGTCTTGAAGTCGGTTACCCAGACAAGTGTATTAAAGTGGCCTACCTTGGCCTGAACGTTATAGGGGGTGACCTGTGCGATAAAGAATTTATCATTCTCGTTTCTTCTAAGCGTAGGGGTGGTATCAAGCGTTCCTATAAGCACCCCCGAAGCTCCGTTAAGAGCTTCCTTTATTCCAAGCGGCATGCGGAAAGATACGTCTTCGACTTCTTCGACCAGAGAGCTGTGCGTAAGGTCTTTGGTTATCCCGCCGGCACTTAGGAGGTCAAAGTTAAGTTCTATATTTTTTAGGTTGGTAACGGTTATGGGAATAACGCTATCGACACCTTTTTCAAGGACAAAGAAAGGGTTTGCGAAGTGATAGTTCGGACGGCGATGGTCGGTAAAGAACTCGAACTCTATGTCTTCTGCAAGTGCTCTTCCGAAGACGTCCTTTATCTTTGATGCCTTGGCCTTTAAGGTGTACTTCTCAAATGCCTTGATTGACGGAAGTCTGATCGAGTTGACGTCTCCTTTGTCGACACTTCGGCCAAGGTATGTTGAAGCGTATGAAGCTGCCCATGGGTCATAATCGCTTCGTCCGCCGCTTAGGTCCGGGTTCACCTTTAACCCGGTCTTTATATCCTCTTTTGGGAATGGTGCGGTGAATAATAGATTTATCTGCATCAGCGGGTCGCACTTCTTTCCGGCATTTTCAATCTTTTTGTCGACGTACAAGTACAATGTATTGTATGAGTTCGTGTCCGTGGAATCGATACAGCTTATTCCCAGGAACCTGAACTTAGGGAAGGTGTGGGAGGTAACTATCGCTCCTCCCTCTATTGAGAGCTCGGGGCCGAGGGTCGATGCTATCCCGGGCTTTACGATAACCTCATAGCGGGTATCGGGCGGAAGTTTTTTAGCGGGCTTGAGTATCCATCTTGTACCCGGTGTGTAGTATGAGTATCTCTTTGAATTGGGGTCTTCCTCTATTCTTAGCTTGTATGTGCCGGTCTTGTTAAGTTTGTCGTCGGTTGTAACTATGATAATATTTTTTGCAAGCGTACTTTCTTTTACCGGCTGGTTGAATGTTATAAGTATATGAGGGGTGCCGGGGGATGACCATGTCTTAAAGTACTTGTTGGTTATCTTCGGCCTGATGGTTGTAAAGAAATGCGTTATCGTGTCCTTTAGAAGACTGCCGTCATCTGCCTTGAAGCCGGCCTTGACCCTTACCTTATATCTTGTTGAGGGAACGATAGCGTCTTTTTCGCCCAAGTTACATGAGAGGTTCGATGTGTCGAGCCACCTCCACTCGCAGTTAAGCTTTGGGCTTATCGTTACGGGTACCTCCGAGGGGGTACGCTCCATCCTGCCTATGGGTACGGTTGGGCGGTCGAAGGTAATGACGATCTGTCTCTGTGCCGGTACGTCAGCCCCGGAGGGGGTGATACGCAGGACTTTAAGTATTTTATCGCTTCTGGATTTGTTAAAATCAGCGCTGTCAAAGGCGGCCTCCAAAGGAGAGGTGAAGAAGAAAGAAGAGATAAGAAGTAGTAATGCCAGGAAGGTAAGACGTTTCATGGTAGAGCCCCCTTAAGAGTTAAATTAAAGATCATATTAAAAAAACAGTTTATGGAAACTTAAAGTTCTTTTATGGCATCCAGCACGGCCTGCACGTGTCCTTTTGCCTTAACCTTTGTCCAGAGCTTTTTTACTTTACCGTCCGTGCCTACGATAAAGGTTGAGCGAATTATGCCTTTGGTTTTTTTGCCGTACATGACCTTTTCGCCAAATGCGCCGTACTTCTCCGCTATCTTTTTATCCGGATCGCTTAGGAGCGCTATCTTGAGGTTTTGTTTCTCTCTGAATTTTTTGTGAGATGCGATCGAGTCGGGGCTTACGCCAAAGACCCTGTGTCCCGAGCTCTTAAGACGGTTCAGGTTATCCGTAAAATCGCATGCCTCGGTCGTACACCCCGGTGTGTTGTCACGGGGATAGAAGTATATTATGAACTCCGTATTGGCAAGGTCCTTTGAGGCAAGGTTAAACTCGTTACCTTTTTCGTCAATCCCTTCAACTTTAAAGGCAGGCGCCTTTGAACCTTCTTTTAGCATATACGCTCCTTTTCTACTGCAGCCTTATCTCAGGGTCTATTGTTTTATTATCTTTGCCATAGCTCAAGCTCAGCTGTCCGCCTTCATCCACGCTGAATGTTACCTCTACAGCGTCTTCAATGTCTTCGTCAAAGTTGAGTGTGATGATCTTTAACGGGCTAAGCTCCACCTCTGAGGGCGATTTGATTATCTGTTTTATGAACTCCATGCCGCCTTCACTCATCCAGCGCCTTGCTACCTGCGCCTCCGGGACCTCAAAGAGTTCTATGAACATCTCTCGTTGTGTGCCGAGTGTTTTTGCTGGATTCATGCTGAAGGTTTTCTTAAAGGGCAGGCGGTCTCCGCTCTCAAGCAACACGTCATAGGAGTATGGGGTCTCGGAGCCACGGCTTGAGAACTTGATCGCGTATGGCATGCCGAGATGACGGTCGGTTATATCGCTTGTGCCGTAAAGTGCCCCACCTCGCGCGACCGCCGAAAGGGGGCTGTGATCGTAGATAAGGTTCTTATCACGAAGCATAGGGAAGGTGTGCCCTACCTTTTCCTTGAACGAGGATATCTGTGAGGAGCCTCCTGTCAGGATCACAGCGTCGAGGCTGTCTTTTGTTACCCCTACCTTGGCCCCACGCTTCATCGTATATGAGATGGCTCTGTCAACGTCTTTATAGAACTCTCTGTCATCCATGATCTTCTCAAAGTGCTCACGTGATACCTTGCATATCTCCTTATCCTTCCATATGAAAGGGGTCTCGGAGTGGTCTGAGAGTTGTATCTTTATCTCCTCAGCGGCGCTTATAAGTTCAACAGGGACATCGGTTGAGCCTATCAGGCACCTTCGTCTGAGAAGCTCCGAGAGCCAAAGGTCCACGTCACGTCCGCCGAGCATTGTGGAGCGGTCCGGCTTGGCAACGACATTGACCTCACTGTTGTTTATCCTCAGGATCATGCAGTCCATGGTGCATCCGCCAAAGTCAATTACGAAAACGAACTTATCAGTGTCCTCCGAGACCTGATAGCCGATCGCCGCCGCGAGAGGCTCTTCTATAAGCACGGTGTCGTACTCGGGAGCGTGGTTTTTAACGATCTCGGCAATTTGTTCTTTATAGGCGGCAAAGCCAACGGGCACGGTAAGGCAGAGCCTGTTTTCTCTTCCGGTGGCAACACCTACGCTCTTCTTTACGGCCTTGAATATCAAACTGAAAAAACTGTCCATAAGCTCAATGCCTTTTGGGGAGCCGTCGAGCATAAGTTTTTTTATGTTGATCGAACAGAGGTTCTCATACTTCTCCGGGGTAAGTTTCGAGCTCTCAGGGTCGATGTACGTCGGAACGGTAACTACATCTCCGAATTTTTTTGATATCCCTTCAAGGGTGACGTATGTAGGTGGAGCTCCCGCGTCCTTGGTCATGATAACCGTGTTGGTCGCGCCAAGGTCTATGCTTATTGTCTTACCGCTATAGCTTGCTTTGGATGCTGCTGGTTTCTTCTGCTCGCCATGGTGTTCCTTTATGAAGATCGGACGTGTAACTTCCTTGCCGTGGAAGGTTTTCTTGAGCTCCGATATCTGAGTTACTATTTCTTTTAGTGTATCCCTTAGTTTTTTGGGTCGTACCCATATGTGGGTGTATGGCTTCAATACATCGATAAAGCGAATGTCGTCGACCGAGCCGGAAAACTTCTTAAGCTCATCGCAGAACCTTGTCGCGTAGTTCAGCCTGTTATATTTTTTCTTCTTGGATTCTTTGAGCTTTTTTTCCTCGGCAACAATAAGCAGGTCCAGTATCTCAAGCTTATTCAAGTCCCTGCTTCTGCTCCTAAAGGAAAAGAAAGGAAGAGAGGCGCGTATTACCTCTAGCAGCATGGGGTAGTAGTCAGGTGTTTTCGGCACCTCGGTCAATATCTCAAGAAGCGCGTGTTGCCGAACAAAAGGTTCGCTAAGCTCACGTGCCGCGTCAAAAGATCTTTCAAGGGCCTCACGGTACAACTCGGGCAAGTCTCCCCGCTCCTTGAGTTCATTTGCTATGAAGGTGAGGGCGTATTTTTTGTAGTAAGGCTCATCGATAACACATGAAGCCTCTATGGCGATCTTTATGGCCTCCGAGTAGAGTTTTATGAACTCACCTTTCTTAGGCAGACTGCCGGCGATGCCAAGAAAGGTGCTATTCCTGTAAAAGGTATAGTCACAGGTTTTTGGAAGTTCTTTTGCTATCATTTCCAATGTGTACTCGGTGTATCCGTTAAGGCCTGTAAGCCCAAGGGCAACCCTAAGGGAAAAAAGCCTTAGCTCCTCCAGCTCGCCCTTGTCTTCGAGAAGTTTCGCGAGCTCAAGCAGAGAATGACGCTTTATGGAAGTGTCGATTATCTTGTCGGATGCGTCAATGGCCATCTTTATGGATCTTATGTATAGCTCCTTGAACTCAGGTCTGTTGGGTATCTCTTCGGTGATCCTGTTAATGGCGCTTTTTCTGTGGCGGGGGTCCTTTGTTCTGTCTACATCCGTGAGGGCTATATCTATAAGCTCAAGCAGGAGCTTTGTATACGCCGGCGTGCGGGGCGTGTTATTCAGTATATTCATGTAACAGGCACGCCTGTTCTCATCGTGTTGTAGTTTACGTGCCACATCAAAGGTTTTTTGAAATCCTTCAAGCGAAGTGTCATCCTTAGGCAAGGCTAAGAATATATCGTTGAGTACGGACTTTATGTGAAAGGAGTCGTCGCTTCCCTCTATCTTCGCAAATATCTCTTCTATCGTCATGCTCATGTATTGTTCCGCCTTTAAATATTTATTGTAGTTTCAGGGTTAAAGCCTGTTGCTGTTATGTTGCCGCTGGTGTCAATAATTATCTCGCTTCGGCCCTTTAACCTTAGATCGCTCAGGCCGTAACGCGTACTTAAAAAATGTATACTCTGATTTGCCGAGCCTCTGGGAAGCTCTCCGCGTTCATGCTTTTCCTTCATGTAAGGACCGTCTATCAGCACGTCTATTAAGGCAAGCGCCGGGGCATTCTCTTTGTCGCCTTTTAATTCCTCCAGCGTGTATCCGCTATAGACAAGTGTCGATAGCCCTTTTTTCCGGGCGGCGCTTAAGAGCTTTGTTAGTGCCGTGGCCTGAAGGAATGGCTCGCCGCCGCTAATGGTAATGCCCTCGGTCCCATCCCTAAGATGGCTATCTAAAATCTCTTCCGGAGATAAAGTAGTATCTGCTTCCGTCGGGTGAGTTGAAGGGTTAAAGCATCCCGTGCAGTTCCTTTTGCAGCCCTGAAAAAAGACAACGAGCCTTTTGCCCGGCCCGTTAACCCGTGAAGAGGGGATGATACTGTGAATTTGGATTTTCATTGAATACGTCTCTTGGAAGAGCTACTCGCTCTTTATATTAAGTGTTTCCTCTGCTACGTCCTCTTCCTTGACCTCAAACTTTTCTACCTTGCCCAGTATCTTGGCGAAGTGGTTCGCCACATCTCTGCAATCCTCAAAGACGGTTGAGTCTACCTCGACCTTGCCATCCTTTGTTATCCGTACGTTTATCTTCTTGTCCATTTTAATTAACCTTTGAGGATGAGTCTCATCTCTCCCTCTGTCTCGCTCTCTTCGGCTACTTCAAAGTCGAGGGGGAGGTTTTCTTTTATGCTCTCAAGCGCGTAGAATTGTTTTAGTCTGTTCGAGAATCGTTCAACAAGGCGGTTATCTCCGCCGACGTTATAGTTGCCTTCTTTTGATAGATTCAATGTGAACTCATCACCCGATCGGTCTATCTTCATTGAGTCTGTTTTTACGTTTCTCTCGAACTCTGTTATCTCGCCGCGCTTTCGCATCTCTTTGAGCGCCATTACGAGTTGTTTCTTCTCCTTCATCTCGGTACTTATCATTGTGTAGAAGCTCATGACATCACGAAGCTCTCTGTATGGGGTTAGCTCTGTAGAACTCCTCTATCTCGTCGCTGTTGAGGATAACCTTTTCTTTGATCGTCTCTGTCAGCTTCTCCAGTACTTCACGGTTAGTTATTAATATGTTCTCTGTGTCTTCCTGAACATGGGATAGTATCTTTTGTATGTCCTCAATGATCTCCTTGCCGGAGGTGAGCACATAGTCCTGAAGCTCAACGAGGCTTGTGTTACTCATGGTGTCGCCAAAGCCGTACTCAACGACCATCTTCTTGGCCTTTGAGGTGGCAACCATGAGGTCGTTAGAGGCTCCCACTGTTTTTGTCTTGCCCTCTGTTGTTTCGCTCTCCGCTACCATGCCTCCCATTATGACGCTGATCTCTCTCTCGAGATCCTTTCTCGTATAGGTATTAATAAGGCTTTCGTCACGGGGGAAAAAGGCGCTGGAGTCTTTATAGTTATCCACGCTAATGAAGACAGGTGTCGTGTCAAAGTGATACTTCATCATTAACGTGTGGCCCGCTTCATGCGTTGCGATGGCATGCTTTTCCTTATCCGTAAGAACATCTGATCTTTGTGTGAAAGGGGATTCGGAGGCAGGCCTGGCCCTTTGGTGACTCCATTCTCTTAAGGCATCTATCTCTTCCTTCTTAAGCACAGAGAGCGCTGTAATGTTCCTTGAAGCAACCAGTAAAGCATCCTGATCGACCTCTACCTGATCAAGGTTCTCGATTATGTTCTCTGCTTCTTTGGCGCTCTTTCCCTCATGCATCTGGTTAAAGGTCTGAACGATAGAGTCCTTTACGGCCTGCTCTATCTCGGCTCCCGTAAAGCCCTGGGTGTTCTGCGAGAGCTCGCGAATGTTTAGTTTTCCGGTTCCCTGAGCGCGTTTAGCCAGGTGGATCCTGAATATCTCTTCACGCTCCTCTTCGCTTGGAAGGTCAACGAAGAAGACCTCGTCATAACGTCCTTTTCTCCATAGCTCGGGAGGCAGGTTCTTGGGATCGTTCGCGGTTGCTATAACAAAGACAGGTTTTTCTTTCTCCTGAAGCCATGAGATGAATGTACCGAATACCCTGAGCTGAGTTCCCGAATCACCCTGAAAGCCGGTAACGCCGCCAAAGGCTTTGTCTATCTCATCTATCCACATAATGCACGGGCTCACGGCCTCGGCAAGCTGGATGCAGCGGCGTATGTTCTTCTCGCTCTCTCCAACGGTCGAGCCGAAGATGCGTCCAACGTCCATGCGAAGAAGCGGAAGGTTCCATATGCCGGCAAGCGCCTTACAGCAAAGGCTCTTACCCGAGCCGGGTACGCCTATGAGCAGCAGTCCTCGCGGCACATCAAGGCCGAGGGTGTCGATCTTATCTTTACTCAAGCGGAATATATGTTCACGTTCAACGAACCAGCCCTTTATCTCACTAAGGCCGCCGATGTGCTCAATGGTCTCTTTATGCGGATAATAATCCAGTATCTTCTGTTTCTTTATTATCTGCTGCTTCTCGTCCTGAATATACTTTATGCACTCTTCATTCAAAACCCCGTCGTTCAGGCTGATGGCTTTTCTTACAACCCTTTTGACGTTGTCCAAAGACAGGCCCTGCAGGGATTTATAGAGTACGCTCCGGGTCTGAGCGTGCCAGCTCTCCGGGATAAGGTGTCCATAGGTATCGTCTACGAGTTCCTCTATTTCGCCGTATTCGGGTAAAGATAGTTCAAGGACGATTATATCTTCTTCAAGCTCAGGGGGTAACTCTCCAAGCGTGGGAGAGAGGATGCATATGGTGTTGAGCGCGCGGTGATCTTCGAAGATGGCCGGCAGGTCGCGGAATTTACGCAGGAACTCGTGGCTCTTCAGGTATCCGGCTATGTCCTTTAGAAGAAAGAGGTTATTGACATCGTCGCTCTTTATTGCCCGGTCTTCAATTGCTTTGAGGATCTTTTCTCTTCCAACCGGCTCCTTTTTCTTTCGGTCGCCTCCGTAAAGCCCCTGCGAGACAGACCAGCCCCAGAACTGCAGCTCGTTCTCTTTAGCAAGCTCCGTTAGTATCCTTTCCACCCTGCGCTCCTCGAAGCTTACAAGCCAGAGGATCGGGTAGCGGGCATCCATGTGGATCTTTATTTCTTTTATAAATTCTTTAGTATTCATAGTCTTTTTAGTTGTTTATAGGGATTAATACTATCATATATTAAAGTGTAATTGTCAATTCACAAATACTCCGGTGTCATAGGGAGATACAGGTATCTTTTTTTATTATTATTAGTTTTTAGGTGTTTCACTGGAAATGATCAGTGGCCACAGCGTATGGGCCGGAGTAGAATTGAAAAAATTTTAAATAATTCAGGGCGTTAGGGCTTGACTTGAATGACAGCCATATGGTATGTTCAATTAATGAACGGTCAAGGAATAAGCCTGAATCTGGGCGTAAAATCAAAGAAAAGTCCCGGCTACCCGGGCTACGCGTATTCTTTTAAAGGTGAAGGCAGGGAGGGTAGGTGAGGTGAAAATTCTTGAGGTCTCTCCTTACTATTATCCGGCGTGGTCTTACGGTGGCATACCGAGGGTCGTCTATGAGCTCTCAAAGTCGCTTGTGCGCCTTGGGCATGAGGTAAGTGTTTTTACAACGGATGTTTTTGATAAAGAGAGCAGGTATGAGAAGTCCACGGACAATGTGGAAGGGGTTAATGTAAAATACTTTAAGAATCTC
>DAOVXI010000165.1 GCA_030636245.1 Deltaproteobacteria bacterium | reverse complement strand
GTCTTTCATTATATATAATATGACTCTTTAGGTAAAGTGCTTTATGGCACCCTAAGCTACCTATATCTCTTTATAAACCATGGCTTATGAAACTCTTCCCATCGTTCTATCTCCTTTTTGAAGTGCCTTGAAAAAAGTGCCTTTTTTTGTTATAATTATAACATTCAATGTCTTAACAAAATTGCCTGCTTAAACATGAAAGGTAGCTTTATGAGAAGAGTACTCTTTTTATTACCGATCTTGGCGGTGCTTATCTTTGCCGGTTGTGGCGGAAAACAATCGGTAGCTACCTCAACAAAACTCATCACACCCAATTCTTTTCCGGTCAAGATAAAACTATCCACAAAGAAACTTCAAGGCCGACTATTTTCCCAGTACTCATCATGGAAGGGTGTACCATACCGCTACGGGGGTCTTTCAAAGAGCGGCGTGGACTGCTCCGGCTTTGTCTTCAACGCCTTTAAGGACGGGTTGGGCATTGTCTTACCCAGAAGCACCAAGGAGCTTGTAAAGATAGGGAAGAAGGTTAAGAAGAAAAAACTCAGGTCAGGCGACCTTGTATTTTTTAAGACGGGGAAAAAGACAAGACATGTAGGCATATACTACAAAGACGGAAAGTTCATGCACGCCTCTACCTCGAAGGGGGTTGAGATAGCGCGCCTTGACAACCCCTACTGGAAAAAACACTACTGGAAGTCCGCGCGAATACTAAAAAACTGAGTTCTTAATCCGTAAACACGAACGAGGCGAACTCTTCCAGGTTCTTCTTATTTAAAAGCTCACCAACTTCGATTTCATTAAGGTTGGAGTCATAGCACTTACCGTATAAATCAAGAACATCTACTACTCGTCGCATCTTACTCTCTCTTTCAGCGCTAGGAAGATAAGGCGCGTGAGTGGAAAGATAAATAACAGGTTTTTTTCTCTCAATAAAATCCCTCATTGAAGGGATGAGATCGAACTCGGCCCCTTCCGTGTCCATCTTGATAAAATCCGGCTCCAGAAGAAAGAATGTTCTACAGGCATCCCCGAAGCTCAAGCCTGCAACCTCAACCTTGTGAGTTGCCTCGGCAGAACCCAACATGCTTGTCATGCTGTCACCAAGGCTTCCGCCAAAGCTTCCTATCTCAAACCTTCCACTCTTGTCACTTAGCGCTATGTTCATTGGCGACACATTGGTAAGGTTATTTAGCCTGATGTTCCGGAGCAGGAACTCGTAGGCCACAGGATCAGGCTCAAAGCAGTACACCTTCTTGCAGCTTTTCGCGGAATAGATTACCGTTGGCCCTATCCATGTACCGATATCAAAGCAAACATACTCCGGCTTTAAGAACCGTGAAAGTATCTCAAAGGTCTCGGGTTCCCACCTGCCTCTTTCAAGATTCTGCCAGAACTTAAAGTGCTCCGCGTCACAGGTAAAGCTCTTACCCCTAACGGTAAAGGAATAGCCGCCCTTAAATGTAAACCACTGTCCTTTAAGAAAGTTTTTTATATTCATTGTATTAATTCATTGGCTTGATCTTTTATAGATTACTACTCGGCTCAATTAGGCCCGGCCTCACCGATGGCTACAAGCTTACCCTTCCCAACCGCACTCATTTGCCCCTTGATAACATAAATCATACCGTTTGAGATGACCGGTCCTGACATGAATATCTGCGCGTTACGTTCTTTGCGTTTACCACTGTCATCTCCTTCTTTATAGACATAGCCCACAAGAAGTTTCCAGAGGACCTCCCCATCCGGCGTAAAGCAGAAAACCTTACCGCTACCGGTGGCGGCATATATCCTGCCGTCCCTATCAATGGCGGGTGGGGTAGCAAACCTGCTCGGCTCAAACTCATAACTCCATTTTATTTTGCCGTCCCTACTGTCCAACGCATAGATATATCCATTAGATTTTTCCACGATCTTACCTTCTATAATAAGATAAACAGTGCCGTCGTTGCCAACCGCAGGAAATGAATTATATAGTCTTTTGTCGTCTCCAAAAGAAACCTTCCATTTGCGACTTCCATCCGGGTTTACGGCAAAGATCGATTTTGTTCTATCATCAGTTATATATATATCACCGTTAAGGCCCACTACAGCAGGTGAAAAGTCAGTTTTATACCATGTCTTATCATGCCATCTGAGCTTACCCGTGGCGGTGTCGAATGCCATGAGGCCCCCTCCAGCTCTAAAAAGAAGATACACCGTCTTCCCGTCAGGCGAGAGCGTTGGGCCGGAGGTAATACGTGGGTTATAATTAAGCTTGCGATCTATAAGTGATCTGTATCCCCATATCTTTTCTCCCTTCGGGTCATATACATTTAAAACATCAGCGCCTCTGGCGTATATATTACCCTTATCGTCCTCCGCGACATGGGTCATCCATGTTTCAGTGTAATAGTTACTGAGAAAAACTTCTCTTATTAGCTTGCCTGTTTTAGTATCAACATAAAAAAGTGTGCTACTACTATCCGGCTTACCTCCCGCTGGAACACCAATTGTATAAAGCATAGACCCGTCAAGGGTTATCGCACCAGGAGAGAAGCGGATCCCGGGCCTTGTCCAGCGCCAGAGCTCCTTACCTTCGGGCGAGAGGGCATAGAAGGCGTCATTACCGATCATATAATCGCCCGTGCCTTTTTGCACGTATATCGTGCCCTCAGGGCCCACAAGGGGAGAGTGCATCATATACAGCCCCTCACCTTCAAAGCTCCACTTCACCACGCCCGTCACCGGGCCCCTATCGGAGCTTGAGCCGTTCTGCTGCGCGTTCGCGTGAAACATAGGCCACGACGCGACCACGTTTTGAGGTATAAAAATAATACAGAGTAAACTTATAGAAAGGAATTTATAGATTCTCATTACGGATAATCATACGTGGTCATTTGACCAGTACCATCTGAGGTATTACTACAGTCATTCCACCCGCTGGACAAATCTTCACTATTTCGAAAACAAAAAACAGCTCCGGCCTCAGAGTTACCGGTATCCCCACGCATCCACCATTCCCAGTATCCGTCCGACGCGATAAGACGGTTAGGCCCGCCATCGGAGGTGCCTCCGCCGGTAGTAGTTTTAACGGAAGGGTCGTCGGATCCGTGAATGTTCCCGAGCTTACAGGTCGTGGTAGAACAGGCAGCGGTAGAGGTATACCCTCCGCCGCCACCATGACAACCCATACATGAGATGCCTCTGTTGCCGCCGGCAACGGTATCACCAGTTAAGGTTCCCTCATCGTTGGTTTTAGCAGCTGCCGGGTGTGGCTGTCTGGCGAAGTTGGCGCGAGATGTGCCGCCTTGAGTACCGTATGTATATACATCGGCCCTGTGACAGTTAAAACAAAAAGTTCTTTGCTCATTCGCCGCTGATGTCATGCCGGAGTAATCCATCGTACCGCCTCCGACCAGATTCATTGATATGCTTGCATCCACCTGCCTTAAAATAAAAGGCCTCGTGGAGCCGTGAGGGCCCCTTGGTGCGGTCTCTGTGGTGTCCTCGTGACAGTCAACGCATGTTAAGAGAGAGTCGTGCTTCCACGGCTCAACAAATGTCTGAGAAAGAGTCTCCGAGTAAACCGTGCCCTCAAGATCAAGCCTGGCGCCGGTGGCACCATTAGTACACCCGGTTCCAAGATAAGTGCTCCCGCCTTCGGCACACCAGTTCGGGTTCCTGACGCTTGAGTCCTCGGGCCTGTTCGTGCCTTTTGCGAAGACCGGATGATACGACTTCGGAGAGG
>DAOVXI010000171.1 GCA_030636245.1 Deltaproteobacteria bacterium | reverse complement strand
TCCATGATACTCGGTCTTCCGGATGAAACGCCCGAGAAGATAGAGAAGACCCTTAAGCTCGCAAAGGAATTCAACCCCGACTTCTGTCACTTTCTTGCGATAGCTCCGTGGCCATACGCTGATATGTATGAAGATCTGAAACCATACCTGGAGGTTACCGATTACAGGCTCTACAACCTTATAGATCCGATAATAGCTCCGAAGGAGATGACGCTAGAGGAGATAGACACGGCCATCGTTGACTGCTATAGAAGTTTTTATATGGATAAGTTCAAAGAAGTAATGGCCATCACCAATGACTTTAAGCGTGAGTATATACTTGAGGCCATGAAGAGGATCATGCAGAACTCGTTCCTTATAAAAAAACTCGGTGATCTCGGAAGCATGCCCGAGGACCTTGAGGGTCATATGAAGGCCATGAAGGGCCACGCTCATGGGCACGGACATGGTCACATGGAAAAAGATAAAAAAAAGGCTTTGGGATAACCCCTATCCCTGACTTCAATAATATAACCTGATGAAAATTACTCTTATATCTCCGCCATTCGGTGAATACGTAAAGAGCGGCGCTCTGGCTCGTCTAACGGGTATCGACGAGGTCCAAAAAAGCGAGGGTTTGCCTATCGCTCCACCCGTGCTTGAGTATCTGGCAGGGCTTACCGAGCAGGTCGCACCGGATGTTACGGTGGAGCTTATCGATCTTAACAGGGTAGACTTCTCGGCAAAGCTCCTGGACTCACTCTCCTCGGACCTGATAGGAATTACAGTGCTAACCCCGCAGGCTCCCTGGGCCTATAAAACAGCGGATTTTTTAAGGAAGAAGGGTTTTAAGGTAGTGCTTGGCGGTATGCATGTAACGGTACTTCCGGAGGAGGCAAAGCCTCACTGTGACAGCGTTGTCATCGGCGAGGCCGAGAGCGTTTGGGGCGAGGTGATAAAGGATTTCAAGGCAGGCAAGCTAAAGGAGTTCTACCGAGGCGAGCAGCTTCCTCTTGTTAATTTACCCCAGCCTAAAAAGGGTCTGCTTAAGACAAAGTATCCGATGGGCTCTTTCTTTACAGCCCGTGGCTGCCCCTTTAAGTGCAGGTACTGCTCTGTGTACAGGTTCTTCGGTAATAACATCCGCCACAGACCGATTGATGAGGTCGTAAAGGAAGTGAGCGAGAGTCCGTATTGGCTTTTCTGGAATGTTGATGACAACATCTGGGGCGCGGGCATTGATCGCTCAATAAAACTTTATATAGAGCTCTACAAAGAACTCTCCGGCATGCGTAAATGGTGGATAGGCTCGGGTGACCTCGTAAGCGTTCAGCACTCAAGAGGGAGCGAGCTTTTAAAGAGCGCGAGAAAAAGCGGTTGCACTCAGGTCATGATAGGCTGGGAGAGCGAGAACATAAAAAGTCTTAAGGAGTGGAATGCTCTTACGAAGCAGGGCGGTGATCGTTATGACGCGATAAGGAAGATAAAGGACCACGGCATTGATGTGATGCTCTTCCTTATGACAGGCGGCCGTCAGGACACACCTGATGATTATAAGCGGGCGCTTGAGCTGTGCGATAAGCTTAAGGTAATGCCTCATCCCATGCAGGTAACGCCTTTTCCCGGGACAGACCTTTATGATGATTACAAACCCTATCTTATCAAAGAGCGCGGATGGGAGTTCTATAACGGCAACCGTGTAGTGTTTACTCATGATGATCCTTTGATGAGTGTCGAGAACAGAGAAAAGGCGCTATTCTATTTAAGGGCAGAGGCATTTAGCCCCGGCCGGGTTTTTAAGAGGATATTGTCGCTGGGTCTAAAGGGCTTTCCAATGACACACCTTACGACAGCCATGATGCAGATACCCATGAGCAGGGCCTTTCGTGAGATAAGCGAGGGGGATCCCTATGCTTAAGAAGGTAATTGACTCACTTGGTTCACGTCGTTTCTCCATGTGGCTTTTGAAGGCCGCGGCCGTGTACATGCTCTATCTCACCGTTATCTGGGTCGTAGAACTCTTGCCGACCAAACCTATGATATGGGGCCCTCTGGCCCTGTGGGGTATTTTCTTTCTCGCAAATGTCCTTATCAGCCTTATAAGGGATAAGTATCGTTATAATGGTAATTTTATTATGCACGGAGCTTTTTTTGTTTTGGCTGTCGGCTTTATAATAGGCGCTCTCTTCAGGATAGAGGCTCAGAGTGTTGTGGTGAACAATACGACATTTTATGCCGACAGGGATCAGCTTCAATTGACCGGGCCGGAGAAGCTTCAAAGCAGCCTGAAAAATAATCTTGACCTTTATGTTGACAGGATAGATGTCGAGTTTCTGATGGGAAAACAATACTTTACAACTCTAAGGGCTGATATCTCGTACCCCGCTTCGACAAGGGCCAACAAGGCTTCATTGTACTTAAATGACGGGGTAAATATAAGTGGCACACGTCTAAAGCTCTCCGGCTTCGGCATCATGCCAAAGATCCTCATTAAGCGTCTTGGCAAGTATGCTCATAGGGGAACGGTCGAGCTCTCGCTCTTTCCTCCCGGTGTGCGTGAGAGTATAAATGTCGGTGCATATGAACTAACGTTGGCCCTGTACACTGACCCTGCCATTAGAGGTGGGGTGCTTACGAACAAAAGTTTGAATATCACAAATCCAATGCTTGAGTTGGAGGCCAAGTGGTTGGGTAATGAGGCCTTCAGGGGTGTCTTGAACATTGGGGAGACCGTTAAATTCGGCGGCGTTGAGCTTCGCTTTGACGGAATAGAGCGCTATGTCGTTATCAACCTTATAAAAGATCCCGGGGAGAATATAGTTTTTCTCGGATACATACTTTTATCTCTTGGGCTGTTAATGAGGCTTATAAGCGGCAGAGGTATGGGTAGGCACAGTAAAACCTCAGAGAGGGAGGAAGGATAAGAGATGGCAGGACTTGAGCTTTTTTCATATGCCGCATCAATTATTGTCTTGGCCTTGGCCGTGGTGCTCGGCTTCACGGGCAAGGTAAGGCTCGAAAAAGGGCTGGTGCTGGTATATCTCATTATCTTTACCTTATACATAATACTTCGTTGGACAAAGTCAGGTCATCCGCCTGTTTTTGGTACTTTTGAGGAAACGGTAATAGGCTCCTGGACCATAATGCTTGTTGCGCTTCTCTTGGATAAACGCGCTGAGCTCCTAAGGTATGTCTCACTTTTTACAATAATAATAATGGGTTACGGGCTTTTATTTGACAAGGGGCACTATCCCTTGATTATCTCCGAGCAGAGTATCTGGGTGTATTTTCATGTGATAGCCGCGTGGCTGGCTTTTGCGTTGTATGTGATAATAACCGTTGTCTCTGTAAAGGTGATTTCCGGCAGAGGTCTTAATTACTTCTCGGAGCTTCGGGGGCTCAGCGCCTGGATAATGGGGGAGGGGCTCGTAGTGGCCTTCTTTGCCCAGACGTTATTCTTCGTGATAGGTTCTTATTATTCCTCAAAACTCCACGGAAACCTTTGGACGTGGGACCCTGTGGAGTACCTGTTTTGCGTGTCCTGGTTCCGTTATGGAGTGAGCATCCACGGGAAGATATTGTATAAGGGGGAGCTTGGGAGGGGAGCGAAGTGG
>DAOVXI010000128.1 GCA_030636245.1 Deltaproteobacteria bacterium | reverse complement strand
GTCGAGCGCGCCCTTGCGCCGTATGAGCTCGCGGGCCTTCCTTGCGGCCTCCCTTGCTCTGGCTCCTTCGATGGCTTTGGTGATTATCTTCTTTCCAACTGCCGGGTTTTCCTCAAGGAAGGTAGAGAGCTTTTCGTTAATAATGGTTTTTACATAGCCCTCGACCTCCGAGTTGCCAAGCTTTGTCTTGGTCTGACCCTCGAACTGGGGTTGGGGTATCTTTATACTGATAACAGCGATCAGGCCCTCCCTTATGTCGTCGCCCTGAAGGGTAGTGTCTTTGAGGTTCTTCGTGAGATTGCTTTTGTTCGCGTAGCTGTTCATCGTCCGGGTCAAGGCGCTCTTAAGACCCACGACATGCGTGCCGCCCTCTGTGGTGTTGATGTTGTTGGCATATGAGTATATCGTCTCCGAGTAGGAATCCGTCCACTGCAGAGCTATGTCAATGTGTGTGCCTTCCTTTTCGCCTGAGAAGAAGATGACCTTTGGGTGAACCGCGGTCTTGGCTTTCCTGAGGTGGTCAATGAAGCTAACGATGCCCCCCATATACTGAAAGTCGTGAGATTTGCCGCTCTTCTCATCAGTGATCTTTATCTTTATGCCGGCATTAAGAAAGCTCAACTCTCTCATGCGTTGGCTTAATGTGTCGAAGCTGAACTCTGTTGATTCGAATATCTCGGGATCGGGCTTGAATTTTATTACTGTTCCTGTTTTGCTGCTCTTGCCTGTCGTTATTAGTTTGCTTTTGGCTTTGCCCCGCTCATAGCGCTGCGAGTAGACGTTTCCGTCCCTTTTTATTTCTACCTCGAGCCACTCACTGAGAAAGTTCACGACCGTAACGCCCACGCCGTGAAGACCTCCCGAGACCTTGTATGCCTTGTTCTCGAACTTTCCTCCCGCGTGAAGCTCTGTGAGGACGACCTCTACGGTAGGCTTCTTTTTTTCAGGGTGGGGTTTGACGGGTATGCCTCGACCGTCATCGGTTACGGTAATAGAATTGTCTGTATGAATGAGTACGTCTATTAATTTACAGTGTCCGGCAAGGGCTTCGTCAACCGAGTTGTCTACCACTTCATATACCAGGTGGTGAAGCCCCATGGGCCCCGTGGAGCCTATGTACATGGCGGGCCGTTTTCTGACAGCCTCTAATCCTTCTAAGACCTTAATGCTTGATGCGTCGTATTTTTCCGGTGAGTTACCTTTTGCTGTCTTATTTTCGCTCGCTTTTTTAGCTGGCATCATCACTCCTAAAGAAGGTATTTTTAACTTAGAATATTAGCATAAAACACATGTGATTACCATAAAAATATGCATCCGGGCAGTCAATTTAAGTACTTGATTTTAAAAAGAAATCACGGCCACCATGGGCACCTTGCCGGAGCCTTGCCCGGTGCTCTGGATTTTATGATAAATAATGTATTTTTCATGAAATATGGAGTGATATTTTTGTGCCGTGTTCTAATAATTAAAGCTCACGCCGTATATATTGTGAAAATTAAAGCTTTTAGTGGGGATTTTTTTAAATGGGTAGTTTGTTCGCAAAATGTAGTGAATTTCTCTCCTAGAGGGTAGTTGATTTACTTTGATAAGTGGATTATTCTAGCAAATAATTATTTACTGTGGGTAGTTTCTTTGGATCAGAGGGTAGTTTTCTTGCTTTTATTATGTTATATTAATTAAATTAAGATTAAATAATCTAAACGGTAAAGTTATGGCTACTATGCAAAAAGGAAATAATACGCCTTCTCTCACAAAGAAGGAGATAGAGATCCTTAAGTGGGTCCAGGAAGGTAAGACCAATGAAGAGATCGGTCTTATTCTTGGGCGTACTAAATGGACCGTTAAGTTCCATCTTACCAATGTAATGAAGAAGCTTGATGTCGCATCAAGAACCCAGGCGGTGAGCCACGCTATCGCCTATGGCATATTGCCGGCATTAAGGCCCATTGGTACCGGTGAAAAGGGCGTGGGTAAGCTTAGGATCGGTCTCATCGGCTGCGGCAATGGCGGCAGCGCCATGATGGAGCTCTTAAAGGACAACCCTGTTGTTGAACTTGTATGGGTCGCCGATAGCAATCGCAAGGCTCCGGGCTTAAAGATCGCAAAAAAGCTCAATGTCGAGACCAGTACCGATTATGTGAGTATGCTTAAGAAGAAGGTCGATGTTGTAGTGAATGTGACCGGCTCAAGGGAAATATCCGAGGAACTCAGGCAATCGGTCCCCACCGATGTTGAGATAATGGGCGGGGTATCGGCCAAGATAATGGTCGAGCTCTTTGAAGAGCGCAGAAAAAGGATGGAAGAGAGACAGAAGATGTTGAAGGAGCATGAGGCTCTTTATCATCTTGGATTAGTTATAGAGAGCATAGACAGTGTTAATGACGCCGGGTACGCTATAATTGATTACGCGACGAAGCTGACGAACACCCCGGCCGGCTCGCTTGCCCTTTTCGATGAGAAGAACGAGGACATGGTTCTTGTTGCCGCAAAGGGTTTTAGTAAGCAGTTCAAGAACATCGACCGGTGGGAGATAAGGCCGGGCGGCTTAACGAGCAAGATACTGAATCAGGATGGGCCGATGCTCATACCTGACCTGACCGATCATGAGGAGCAGAACCCAGTACTCTTAAGAGAAGGTGTGAAGTCCATTCTTGCCGCACCGCTTACGGTTGAGGGCAGGATAATCGGAATTCTTTATGTTAACGACTTTAAGCCGAAAAACTTCAGGGTGGAGGATATCTCGCTTTTCTCTCTGCTCACTGTTTATGCGGGACTTACAATAGACAGGGTCAAGTCTCTTGAGGAGACAAGACTGCTTAGTATTACCGATGGGCTTACGGGCCTTCATAATCAGCGTTATATGATGGAGAAGCTTCAAGGTGAGGTTCATAGAAGCAAAAGGCACGGGTCTCCGTTATGTGTGCTTATGCTGGATATCGATCACTTCAAAAAATATAACGATACCTATGGTCACCTCGATGGCAACAAGGTCTTAAAGACCATCTCAAGGCTTATCCAGAAGAACTCAAGGGGCACTGACACGACCTGCCGTTTTGGAGGTGAAGAGTTCTGTATCGTTATGCCGGAGGTTGAAAAAGAAGGCGCCATAGCGATCGCAAAGAGGCTTATCAAATCGATAGAAAGTGATAAGAGTCATCACAGGAAAGTTACTATGAGCGGTGGTGTCTCAAGCTACCCAAAAGACGGCAAGACCCATATGGAGCTTATAAAGGCCGCAGATAAGAGGCTATACAAGGCAAAAGCCGCAGGCAGGAACAAGATAGTCTGCTCTTAGCTCTGTTTCCCTTTTAATTTTTCGATCAGTTCGCTAAATTCCTTTTCACTCAGCACAGTGATCTTTAACTTATTAGCTTTATCCAGCTTGCTTCCAGGATTATCTCCGACGACAAGGTACTCTAATGTTTTTGTAACGCTTCCGGCTATCTTCCCACCGAGACTCTCTACCATATCCTTAGCCTCAGTACGCTTTAAAGCCGAAAGGGTCCCTGTGAAGAGAAAGCTCTTGCCGGTAAGAGGGCCTTTCCTCACTTCTTCCTCCATGAAAGTTACCCCGAAGCCCTTGAGCTTTTTAAGTACACTTATATTGTGTTCCTCCTTGAAAAACTCGGTTATATTTATTGCCGTCTCCGGGCCTATATCTTTTATATCAGTAAGCTCATCGATCGTTGCCTTTGAGATGTTATCAATGCTCCCAAGCTCCTCTGCCAGAACCAAAGCCGTGCTCTCACCCACGCCTCTTATGCCGAGTGAAAAGATCAGGCGCTTTAATGTCGGGCTCTTACTTGCCGTGATAGATGAGATGAGCTTCTTAGCGCTTATCTCTCCCCAACCTTCAAGCTCATGCACGTCACTTTCTTGGAGGCTGTATATATCGGAGCAATCGGAGATTATTTTCTCTTTGTATAGCTGCTCGACGTTCTTTTCACCCATGCCGTCAATATCCATGGCTCGTTTGCTAGCAAAGTGCGAGAGTGAGCGTATCGCCTGGGCCGGACACGTAAGCCCTCCGGTGCAGTAGTGATTAGCTCCGTCTTTAATTACATGCGCTTTACATTCGGGGCACCTCTTAGGCATGCTGAACTTTTTTTCTTTGCCGGTACGGGTATCAGTTATTACCGAGTGGACCTCCGGTATGACATCGCCTGCTCGTTGTACGATCACCCGGTCACCTATGCGTACATCTTTTCTTGTGACCTCGCCCTCGTTATGAAGGGTAGCGTGCTCTATCGTAACTCCGCCTACTATTACCGGAGTAAGCACTGCGACAGGGGTAAGAGCTCCTGTCCTGCCAACACCGATTATAATGTCGAGTACGGTTGTTACCTCCTGCTTTGCCTTGAACTTACCTGCGATCGCCCAGCGGGGTGTTCGTGATTTTTCTCCCAACTCTTTTTGTGATACAAGGTCATTTATCTTGAAGACAACACCATCAACTTCGTAATCAAGCTCGCCGCGTTTATCAACGACATCATTGAAAAACTTGATCGCTTCATCAATGCCTTTTACCTTTTTTATTTCCGGATTTACCTTAAGTCCAAGGCTTTTCAGGAATGCTAACCTGTCCGCTTGTGTTCCAGGCTGAGTACCGGTAATCTCGCCAACGCCGTAACAGAAAATACTTAGCGGTCTGGCTGCCGTTATTCTAGGGTCAAGTTGACGTAGTGAACCGGCGGCAGCGTTCCTTGCGTTTGCGAATGGTTGCTCTCCGTTCTTTTTACGTTCCTTGTTGAGTTTATCAAAGGCATTGAGGGGTATGAACACCTCTCCGCGCACCTCTAGTTTTGCCGGTATCTTTGTTTTGCTATCGTGCGGGATAAGCTTAAGCGGAAGCGCTTTTATAGTCTTAAGGTTATGGGTTATGTCCTCGCCGGTTACTCCGTCGCCTCTGGTCGAGCCAACGCTGAGAGTGCCGTCTATGTAGACCACTTCAACGGCAAGGCCGTCTATCTTAGGTTCAGCGACATACTCAAGGTCATCGTCCGTACCTAAGAGTTTCTTTGCACGTTTGTCAAAGTCTCGTAGCTCCGTGTCGCCGAAGGCGTTCTCAAGGCTAAGCATTGGG
>DAOVXI010000024.1 GCA_030636245.1 Deltaproteobacteria bacterium | reverse complement strand
ATCTTTCCTGCAGAATCAGGATCGTCATCAATGAAACCGAGTATATTATAGCCGAAGTTGGGCTCTCTTCTGAGGGCCTGAACGATAAGCCTTCCTGCCTCTCCTGCACCGAGTATCACCGCTCTACGTCGGAGCAATCCAAATCTTTGGAGGAGTTTTTTTAATAATATTTTTGTAAACGGCATAATGATCATAGCGAGAGCACCCATGACAAGCATTACGGTTCTTGAAACATCGGCACCAAGCTTGCCGAGTGAAACAATAACGAATATGCAGACAACGGTATATAGTATTGCCTTCCAGATAGATCTTACCTCATCCCAAAATGAGAATATGGAGGTATATAGTCCCTCGTATGCATAGAAGAATATCCAGATCACAAATACCCACCAGTTATTTATTATCTTGCCGTGAGAGAACTCAGCAGGAAAATTTCCGTATAGCAAAGGCAGGAGGTCGGTTCTTATTAAAACAGCCAACTTAAATATGAACAGCATTACAAGGAGATCTGCTGTAAGAACAACCAGTACTTCGAAGAGTTTATTTATTTTAAAGTTTTTCATTGTAGTTATCTGGACTTTGATACGCGATAGATTACATAATCCCTATTTTTTGTTGTTTTGATCGTTTTGATAATACTCACTTTGCCGTAATTCTCCTCAATAAGTCTTACTGTATCCGGAAGATACTTACTGTAGCCGGCAAGTATTATTATATTTCTCGATTTAATAAGTTCGTAGCTGAAGGATCTGTAACTTTTTCCAAGTAGGACGAACTCACTCTCTGCGTAGTGCGCAACCACAGGTCTCCTGGATATTATCGTAACAGGTGCATCGAAGTTATCGCGAATGAACTCCCCTGCCAGTCTCTCGGGTAAGTGGATTCTCTGAAGGGGTACCATGCCGTGGGAAACCTGGGCTACGGTCGTTATCAGAATAATAACAGCAACGATCATTGGAGCAGCGGTTGGTTTACGACGAACCACCCATTCCTTAAAGTATATGTAGCCCATGGCAGAAAAGATCAGTAGAACCGGCATAAGCTGAACCATGTAGCGTCGATCCGGGAGTACACCTAATATAATGATAAAATAAGCAACAGCGATAGCGAAGAGGAAGAGCTCCGTTTCTTTGAAACCTTCTTTCCTGCGTCTAAGTAAGAAAATAATAAACAATGGAAAGAAGCCATATGTAAATGCCTCAGGAAGGTGTATGGCAAATACTTTTATATTATCAAAAGATAGGAATGAAGATGCTATTGTTATTAAAAGTTTCATAGGGGTGGTACGGGCGGTACCGAGAACAGGCACCTCCCCTGTTTGCGTAAATAAGAATACAAGGTATGGTAGCGCAAGGATAATGAAAATCAGCCAACCTGAAAGGAGCAGCTTTAATCTCTCTCCCCAGTCTGCCTTTATGCTGAAGGGTTTATACAGCAATACCCAAAGCGATGTGACAAACAGGATACCCAGCCCTGACGGTTTGGTCATGTATGTTAGCAGTACAAAGAACCCTGCGGCGATCATCCACCTCGGACTCCGCTCAATAGCACCCTTCATTGAAGCCAGTACCGCTATCGAAAAAGTAAAGTGATACAATCCTTCTGTAAGGGCATCTCCTGAGTAGCGAATTAGATATGGATGAATGGCCACAAGAAACGCTGTGATCAGCCCTGTGCGCTCATCATAAACTGTTTTACCGATCAAGAACGCCGTGGCAATGGTAAGTGTTCCGAAAACGAGTGATACGATCCTGGCTGAGAACTCAAGGTCACCAAAAATATATGAAGATACCGAGATCAGGAAGGGATAGAGCGGCGGGCGCTGTACGTTAAAGGCTTCACCGTAGTTGCCTGAAGCGAATTCAGAGGCGAGCCTTAAGTAGGTCACACTGTCCGGCGGGATCATGACAGCGTTGAAAACTACATAAAGACGCACGAAAAAAGCAGCAGTGATGATCAGAGCCAATCGATGTGTGATGCTTAAGTTATCCAAGAGATCTAAATATTTACTCATTAAATTATATAATTAAAACAGAAATTATTCCTATCACATATATCCACTCAAGCATTTGATGTCGCATCTCACGAAAAAGAATATAAACGAAAAGCTCTAACTCACCGAAAATACTACCATAATTGAATTAGAATTAACACTGTTTTTTAACTCTTGAGGTGTGGTGCAATGAGTTGATCTGAAGGCACTTTTCTGCGCATTACAGTACCCCCCCCTCTCTCAGCAGAATATTGACGAATGCGTCAACTGAGCAAATATGACTATCTCACGGTAAAGATGCTACTACTTACCCTGAAAACATTCAACTTTCCGAGGAGAATGTTTATTATGCTTCTTCGCGAAAGGAATGAGAGTACCGGACGTTTTCTTATGCCTATTTTTTGATGGAATTTTAGAAGAGACTTATGCTTACTGTCGAGCAATAGCCCCTTTCGAATTGCTTTTACGGCCTGGAACTTTCTGTTCTGAATAAAGAGTACCTTTGCGGTGTTCAGGTAGATGTCAGGGTTATATGAGTCACGTCTGAGGGCCATCAGGCAGAGATTGATGCCTTGTTCATGGTCTCTTTCTACGACCGATAGGCTCAAAGCATAGTAGCTCATTGCCGTGGGATCCTGGGTGAAGCCCAGATTCTGCTCAAAGACCTGCAAAGCGTCTTTAAAGTGCCCTTGCCTGGCCAGAATTACCCCTTCCGTCACCTCGTTACTGGAAAACCTCTCATTTAACTCTATTGACTGGCTCATTGCTCCCTCCTTTGTTGACGGTCATGTTTTAAGCACAAAAAAAGACCGCCAGGAAAATTTTTCCTTTGGCGGCCCGACCAGCATGGTGTATCTACACCAAGCTTCGTGACTCTGCGTCCCACGGTTTCCCGAGGTTTGCTCTGAGACAAAGGGAGTTTAAGTATTTTTATAGTAGCACTTTTGACGGTTTCGGTCAAGGAATATATCAAAAAATGCAACATTACGGCATTCTTTTTTGAATAATACGCTGCAACCCCTCAACTTATTTGACAGTTTGATGAAAGTGATATAACATTAATATAATATTGAATTATCAAAATAAATCACTCTAATGGGGGAAGTAGTTCATGAAAAAGGTCATCTCGATCTTCATTTTAACGGTTCTTTTGTTCAGTACAGGATGCACCTCAGCAGATCAGGTGACCAAGAAGGATAAGTTCATAGAGGACTTCTACTCCATGATGGACTCCTCTCTGGGCATTATGACATATGATGACGCTGTCACTCGCTGGGGTGTGCCGCTGAGAAAAACTGAAACCGAAGAGAGCTTTACCGCCGTCTGGGTATCTGAGGTTCCGGATAAACTTCTTGGCTATAAGGAAGAAGCTAACTCCTCTGTAATTAAAAGGGTCAAGATAGTTGAGGATGTCCCCAGGGGTGAAGAGTTGACACTTGGTTTTAATAAAGATACCATGAAGCTTAAGAACTGGAACTATGAAGGCTGGTAAATTAGCTCACGGGATATAATTATGGCATACGACGCACTAAAGTTCATTCACATATTATCGATCATCTTCATGTCAGCCCCCCTTTATAACCTTATAGTTGTAAATGAAAGGGTCCTTTTCGGCAAGGCACCATTTGCCGTTGACAGGTACTTTGAGAATATTATCAAGGGTGCAGCCTCAAGGTGTTATATATATCAGCTTACAGCCTTTGCTTCCGGCATTTCACTTGTACTTATCAGCGGAATGCCTCTATCTGCCATCTTCACGAATGGTATACTGCTGGCAAAAGTTATTCTGCTTCTTGTTCTGAGTACCCTGCTTTCATTTATCCACTTCAAGATCCAGCCGGGAATAGAAAAAGAACTTGCCCGGGTTAGCGGCGATAGTATCCCCCCTGAAACGCTTAAGAAGATCGGGCCTTTAAGAATATTACGTAAGCGTCTTGCCGCTCTGTGTTTATTTATATTTATAGTTATTGTTCTTCTTGGTCTTCAGACAATAGCTCAGTATGGGCTCACTCTTAATATCATAATCATCGCGCTTGCCGCGATCTTTTCATACAGGGTCTACCGAACACCTATCCGTCTTGGCTGGGTATGACCTGAAAGGTGTGTGATGAAGCTCGGTATAGTTATAACAGGTATCCTCCCCGAGACGGTCTTTAATGCATTCAGGCTTGCCAACTTTTCAATAAAAGAAGGCGATGATGTGGCTGTATTTCTTCTTGGCGAGGGAGTTGAACTTGAAGAGATTAATGATAAGCGCTTTGATGTCCAAGCTCAAGTGCGATCTTTTGTCGATATTGGCGGTAAGATAATGGCTTGTGGGACGTGTCTTAAGCTAAGGGATTCAGAAGGCACGGATATATGCCCTGTCTCTACGATGAAAGACCTTCATGAACTTATAAAGGACTCCGACAAGGTTATGACATTTTAGCCATTGACGATCAAAGTGTCTGTGGTACTCCGTGCCTGTGGTACCCCGTGCCTATGGTACTCCAAATATTTTCATATTTGAGGTAAGGCTCCGGTGCGGTCCTTCTTTTTCTTGCCTGTTTTCTTAGTCTCCATCGCTTCCTTCACATGCTTTCTCCTGCGCGCCATTAGCTTTCCAAGAAGAACATTAGCGACATTATCACGTGAAAGAAAAGGAATGGCAGAGCCTTTACGCATATGCATAATTCCACCGAACTTTTTAAGTCCCTTGTGTTCACCGTCTATGGAGAGACCTCGAATTAAAGCAAGCACCGCTTCCCTACGGTTACCCATAATGTAGAATATCTTTGCGGAATTCAGGAATATATCGGCTGACAAGCAATCCTTTAGCATAGCCAATCGACATAGTGACTCGGCTGAGTTGATATCTTTATCCACAAGAGCACGACAAAGAGCATAATAGCTGATAGCCCTTGGGTCCTCGGTAAAGGTTATGTTATAAATAAAGATCTCTAATGCTTCCTTATAACATCCGCATTTTGCAAGGTCTACGGCAAGATCCAACTCGCTTCCAGTAAATACCTCATCTGCATTACCGGGAACTGATATTATCTTCTTTGTTGCCATAAGCGCAGTCTCCTTTGCGACCACTGTGAAATATAAAAAACCGCCAAGATACTTTCTTTGGCGGCCCGACAAGCTATATGTGTTAATTTAGCTTCGTGGCTTTGCGTCCCGCGGTCACCCACGGTTTGCCTTGAGGCAAAGTATTTACTACTTATATTATCAACCCTGATCTTTATATTGTCAAGGTCTATGGCTCGTTCCGGCTCCTACTTGTTGCTCTATCTTCGTCTACTACGCTATCATCACATTACGTCTCGGTTTGTTAACCCTCATATTCTTAAACACTTTCCCCAGGAATACATTAGCAAAATTGTCCCTCGAAAGAAAAGGTATTACAGGCGCACTACGCATGCCGATAGTCTCGGCAAACTTAGCAAGACCTTTATGTCTTTTGTCCATCTTCATACCCCGTTGAATTGCCATCACGGTATGCTTTCTGTTGCCTTTAATATACAGTATCTTTGCGGTATTGAGGAAAATATCAGGGCTATATGGATTCGTTTTTATCGCAACCTTACATATGGACTCAGCCTCCTTCAGCTCCCTGTCGACTATGGCCCTGCAAAGGGCATAGTATGTCATGGTACGAGTGTCTTCAGTGCTCTCAATGTGACATTTGAAGATATCTATCGCATCAGCGAACTTCCCGGACTGAGTAAGCTTTATCGCCAGGTTAAGCTGAGTTTCCCTCAACGTACCTCGTCTGCTGTCTTCAAAGTCTAGAATTCTGTTGGACAATTTGATCCTCTTTTCTAAATTCTATTGCGATCCCTTAAAATAAAAAAAACCGCCTGTATTTATAATAATATAAACTCTGGCGGCTCGACCGGCATAGCTGTAAACTAAGCCTCGTAGCATTGCGTCCCGATGTTTCCAACGGTTTGCCTTTGACAAAGATGTTTTTCTTCTATATTAATTTTACAACAGGTTTCCCAAATTTGCAAGATTGAATTCTCAGAAAACAGGATTTACCGGATATTTATAAGAAAATTGGCGCCCCCGAGACGATTCGAACGTCCGACACATGGATTAGGAATCCATTGCTCTATCCTGCTGAGCTACGGGGGCTAGGTTTTTGTGGTTTGCACTGCTTAAGTAACGGGACTGTTATCAAAGGGAATATTTTATCAGATTTGCTTTTTGTGTCAAGCGGTATCGCTCTTCTTGGGGGTTGGGGGCTCTTAAATTACTAGCTACCCTCTTCACTCTCTTTGTCGCTGCCGCTCATGCCGTGGTGACGGCTGAACTTGAGGAAATACTCTGCCCCTGAGTAAAGGGTCAGAAAGAGCGCCACCCACAGGACATAGGATCCGATGAGATGAAAGTTTATTCCAAAGTATTGAAAGTGAATCAGGAGCGGTACAATAGCGATTATCTGTGTGACGGTCTTGGCCTTCCCTGCAACAGATGCGGCTATGACCATCTTCTCTTCAAGCGCTATTGTCCTGAGCCCGGTTATGGCTATCTCACGCCCGATAATAAGAGCTACCATCCATGCAGGTGCCCTATCAAGAGGGATAAGCATGATAAGGGCGGTCATTATAAGCAGCTTGTCAGCGAGCGGATCAAGGAACTTGCCCAGTGTGGTTACGGCCTGGAGCCTTCTGGCAAGGTATCCGTCGAGCCAGTCCGTGAGACATACTAAGAGGAAGACCACGCCGGAGACGAGGCTTAGGAGCTTGCCCGGTGAAAGCAGCATCAGGATCAGGACAGGAGACATTCCAATTCTAAAAAGCGAGAGTATGTTGGGGATACTCTTGACCTCGATGTAGCGCTCTTCTTTTGTTTGTTCTTCACTCATTATAATAGATCTCAGTTCTTTGCTAGCTTAGTGTAGTGATCCTGATACTTAAGCACTTTTTTAACGTAGTTAAGTGTTTCTTTATATGGAGGGATCTTACCATATCTGCGCACGACTGTCTCGCCTGCGTTGTAGGCTGCAAGCGCAAGGGTTATCTGTTGATCGAATTTATCCATGAGGTAGCTGAAATACTTTACACCACCTTCTATGTTATCCGAGGCGTTATATATATCACTCACTCCAACCTTAACGGCGGTCGCCGGCATGAGCTGCATAAGCCCCCTGGCCCCTGCACTGCTTACAGCATACTTGTCAAAGTTGCTCTCTGCCTTTATTATAGCCTTAATTAGCGTTGGGTCAACATTATATTTTTTACTAATGCTGTAGATAATGTCATCTATGTTCTTACTGTCACTGATATCAGCGTCTCCGCTCTCGCGCTTGAACCACTTATAAGCACTGTCCGTGGGGTTGTTCGTTATATGCAGTATGCCGTTACTATCACGATATGCATAGAAAGCCGCATCAGCTTCACTCACGGTAACGGAAAAACACAGCGATACGGAAACGGTAAAAAGAGATATAATTTGGAGAACTTTTGAAGAACTCATGATCTTTTGATATATTGACATGATTTATATTTTAACCTAATTTACGAATTAATCAAGTAAAGTGGCTACTTTTTCAGGTAATTAATCTATTCTCGCCTTGACACAAGGCACTTTTGTGTCATACCCTTTACTTTTAATACTGATCTTGGAGAGTTGAATGTATCAGGCAGATTTCATAGTCATCGGGAGCGGCATGGCAGGGCTCACCTTTGCGATAAAGGCGTCCAGGTTTGGCCGCGTCGCCATTATTACCAAAGGAAGCGTCGAGGAAAGCTCAAGCATTTATGCCCAGGGCGGTATTGCATCCGTACTGAGTGATGAGGATACCTTTGAGGAACATATCAAGGACACCATATCTGTTGGAGTTGGGCTCTGCAATGAGGAGGTAGTTGATACCGTCGTAAGGCAAGGCCCCGGAATGATAGAGGAGCTGATCGAGCTCGGTGCCAACTTTACAGGGACCACCTTAGGAGGACAGAAAGGGCTTGATCTCGGACGTGAAGGCGGTCACTCGAAAAGAAGAATAGTCCATGCCGGAGACATTACCGGACGCGAGGTAGGCGCTACCCTTCTTGAAGCAGTAAAACAAAACCCGAAGATAGACATATTCGAAGATCACATAGCAGTTGATCTTATAACCCACACTAAGTTCATCGGCCCTCTCGACAAAGAAAGGGTTTGGGGGGTCTATGCCCTGAATAAACGAAGCGGAGAGATAGAAACCTTTATCACAGGCGCGACAGTGCTTGCCACAGGAGGTGCCGGGAAGGTATATATCTATACGAGTAACCCGGATGTCGCGACCGGTGACGGCGTGGCCATGGCATACAGGGCCGGCGCAGAGATAAAGAACATGGAGTTCATTCAGTTCCACCCTACCTGTCTTTATCATCAGGACGCAAAAAGTTTTCTTATAAGTGAGGCCCTGAGAGGCGAAGGCGCGCTCCTTAAAAGAAAAGACGGCTCCAGGTTCATGGATTCATACCACGAAGAAGCAGAGCTTGCACCAAGAGACATAGTTGCCAGGGCCATAGATTTTGAGCTTAAAAAAACAGGTGACGATTGTATGTATCTTGACATAAGCGAGAAGGACGCCGACTTTGTAAGAGAGAGGTTCCCGAACATCTACAAAAGATGTATGGAGCTCGGCATTGACATCACAAAGGAACCGATACCTGTTGTACCGGCGGCACACTATATTTGCGGAGGCATCGCGACAGACGTTGACGGAAGAACTTCGATCAAGGGACTTTACTCTATCGGTGAGAGCGCGTGCACGGGACTGCACGGAGCAAACAGGCTCGCATCAAACTCTCTGCTTGAGTGCCTTGTTATGGCGGATAGAGCTGCCGCATGCATGGAGGATGAGAAGAAAAACCAGGAACGTCTTGAAAAGAACCTATCTTCCATTCCACCGTGGGACGAGCTCGGAACCGTAAGAAGCAACGAGGCTGTCGTTGTCACACAGAACTGGGAAGAGATACGGCGGCTTATGTGGAACTATGTCGGTATAGTGAGGTCTGAGAAACGGCTTAGGAGCGCACAGGACAGGCTCAGCCTTCTTCTGAAAGAGATAAATCAATACTACTGGGACTTTAAGGTTACCTCAGATCTTGTTGAGCTCAGGAACATCGCGACGGTTGCGGACCTTATCGTGCGTTCAGCGCTGCTTAGAAAAGAAAGCCGCGGACTGCATTATAATATTGATTTTCTTGAGAGTGATGACAAGAACTTTAAGAAAGATACAACCTTGAAAAAGAATGGAGCGTAGCAGCTTTTTAGAAGCTAAGCCTTAAGCGGTACTTCCCTGCTCTTAAGCGTTATCGTAAATGTCGTACCTTCATCCGGTGTACTCTTAACCGTTATCTTCCCGCCATGGTCCTGAATTATCCTGTTGGATATCGCAAGCCCCAGCCCCGCGCCTTTTGTCTTTGAGGTATAGAACGGATGGAACACATGCATGAGTGCGTCATGGTCCATTCCTTTGCCGTTGTCCTTTATTTTCAAAGTTATGGTTTTGTTCTGAGTGGTGGTCATGATAATAACGGTGCCTTTATCGGTAATGGCATCTATTGAGTTCTGTATTATATTGGTAAGCGCGGTGAGCAGGTTCGCCCTGTTTGCGTCAATTATAACCTCATCCTCTGGAGTATCTACAATGATATCTATTTGTTTATCGTCTTGAATAAGAGATAATGCTCGTTCCTTAAGATCGGTTATGACGGAATTAAGCTCCGTGGGTTCGGTCTCTGAATAAAGAGCTTGCTTGAACTCATCAACCCTCTCTATCATGTGCTCAAGTCTCTCTACGCTTGTCACGATAGTTTTTGAGTACTCCCGTTGCTTTTCATCTTTGGCGCTTGCCTGAAGCCTCCTCGCAAGCCCTCCAATGGTCACAAGCGGATTTCTCAGTTCATGCGCTATGCCGTCAACCATCTTACCGAGAGCGGCGAGTTTCTCACTCTCCATAAGCTCTTTTTGAAGCGACCTCATTTTGAGTATCGTTTTGACCCTCGCGCTTATCTCGGAAAGGTTAAATGGTTTTACGATATAATCTTCTGCTCCCGCGTCAAGACCAGTGACCTTGTCGTCAAGCTCGCCTCGAGCCGTGAGCATTATGATAGGGATATAGCGGGTTTCTTCGTTGGATTTAAGACGTCTGCATACTTCAATGCCGTCTATCTTGGGCATCATAATATCAAGGAGGATTATATCGGGACGTTCCGTGTCAACGGTATCGAGTGCCGCTATGCCGTTGGAAGCGGAGACAACATGATAGCCTTCGGCCCTCATCTTTGCCGATAACATATCTACATTCTTTTCGTTATCATCAACTATGAGGACCTTGGCTATCATTATCTTTAGAACTTGAAGCGTAGCATTGCGAAGGGACCTTTAATACTGAGATCCACTACGTTGTCTTGATACTCGCCGTGAACGTTAAGTATTTTATAACCACCGCTTAACCTGAAGAAAGGAACAGGCGCGAAGTTTATAGCGGCCTCAGCGTCTATTATTCTTCCGTATTGCCCCGCGCTCATACCGGTTACCTCAGCGCCGACAGTGAAGAAGCTTGGAAGGCCGATCTGGAACGTTAAACCAACGGTAGGTATAGGTAATGCGATCTCACCTTTTTCATCAAGCGGAATTAATGGTTCCTGAAGGCTTCCCACTATGTCCAGATACTTTACCTCGAATATGATACCTAACTTATTATCCAGCGTGTCAATGATATCGTACTCATAACCTAACCTGTGATAATCAATTGTAAGATCACCTGATACTGTGCTGCCAACCGTGTATGTCTCGCCACCGAAGACAATATTACGTTGTATGTCTGAGCTTCCCTTCCAACTCATTGGAAGGAATATGTAGCGCAGCTTATGACTGCCCAAACCCGCAACAACACGAAACTCCAGGAAGTTCTCTTTGCTTGGAAGACCGATCTCTTTGGTGAGGTCGATAGTATCACCAAGTATCGCAGCCTCTGTGACCTGCAGCTCTGAGTCGAGCTCACTGAACCAGTACTTGACACCAACGTCAAATAAGGCTTCTGATTTGTTTACGCTGAAGACCAGCATAAAGGCTACAACTAAGGTTAGTATCGATAGCTTTTTCATATGTTACCTCCTGCTTATTTTATTGAGTTTATATTATCAGATTTAGATTCATACGTGAAGCATAATATTTGGCGCTTATAAATGTTGAAATCTATTAGAAAAAGCGATACCTTGATGTGAAATGAGGAACATCTTCGAAAAGATCAGGAACGACAACTTATCCGCGCTTTTGCTTCTTGCTATACTCTCGGTCATAGCTTACGTGAATAGTTTCGGAGCGTCATTCCACTTTGATGATACTTACGTCATCATAGAGGATACCCTTATCCATGACATAGGTAATCTTCCCGCCATACTTGGTGAGTATCTTCACAGGCCTATCCTTAGGGCTACATTCGCTTTGAATTATCTTATCAGCGGTGACTCTGTTGCAGGCTATCATCTTTTCAACCTTGTTCTTCATATAATGACAGGGTTCCTGGTCTTCTTTTTTATAAAAAAAATATCCGGGTTTTTCGATATGGAGAGCGATAACACCTTCCCCCTTCTCGCCTCACTCATCTTCACTCTCCACCCGGTCATGACAGGCTCTGTCACATATATCTCGAGTAGAAGCTCGCTGCTATTAACCGTCTTTGTTTTTATAACTATCTTACTGGCTCTGCACGGCATCAAAAAAAAGGGCGGAACTCGGTATCTATACTTTGCCCTGACTTTTATTTTCTATCTCTTAAGCTACGGGGTCAAGGAGACCGCTGTGGTCATACCGCTACTCTTCATCTTACTGTCGGTACTCCTCTTTTACAGGAAGAAAATTTATGAAGCAAAACCTCTGTTTATTCTGGGGCTACTCGGAGCTTCAATTATATCGATATATCTTTACTACAGGTACGCAGGCCTTGGAGCGGTCATCCCGGTTGACGTAAGGGTTGATGAACCGATCCTCTCAAACTGGAACTACTTTCTCACAGAGATGAATGTCATTGCCCTCCATTACTCACAGTGGATACTTTTTCCATTCACCGGGCCAAACCCCGACCCTGATATTTTAAACGAGAGAACGCTCTTTGACTTCTCTACATTGTTCTCTCTTGTAATTATTTCATTACTAATGTTAGTAGCGGTAATTAATCTTAAGAAACGACCTATCATAACTCTGGGTATCGCTTGGTTCTTTATCGCACTCGCACCAACCTCAAGTTTTATTCCGATAGCTGACGTTGCGGTCGAGCGAAGGTTGTATTTGCCCATGGCGGGTGCGTCGATTGTTTTAGCTTATGGTCTTTATAATCTTCTTGGGTGTATGAGTGAGAAGAGTTGGCTGATACTATGCTCTGTTATCTTTGTTGTCATGATAGCCTTTACTATCCGAAGCAACTCCGTATGGGCCACGGAAGTAAGTCTTTGGGACCACGGTGCGAAAAAATCACCGAATAAGGTACGCGTACTGAATAACCGCGCATGGGGCTACTACCTCGCCGGTGACCTTGAAACCTCGGAGAAGTATTACCTTGAACTTGTAAAAAGGTTTCCCGAGTACCCTTATGCCTATAACAACCTGGGGACCATATACAGTACATACGGGGATCACCAAAAGTCAGTTGCCTACTTTGAAAATGCGGTCATATTAAAGCCGAATTTCTTGCGTCTCAGATACAACCTCGCCAATGCCTACATCAAGGCCGCCCGTTTTGACCGTGCCATAGCAGAGGCAAGAGAGGTGCTCAGGGTCTATCCTAATAATGTTGATTTTCTTTATTTACTCGGGCTTGCCCTTGAGAAGAAGGGTAAGATAGCTAACGCTAAAGCAATTTATAAGCAGGTCCTAATGATAGATCCTAAGCATCATCTCTCGATCATGAGCCTCAAAGCAATGAAGTAAGAAAAGCCGAGCTAAATTTTAGCTCGGCTTTTCTCTTTGACCCTTAACTGTTCTTACTATTAAAAATTTACTTCTTCATCTGTTCTATGAGTATCTCCGCGACCTCAGGTCTTGAGAACTCAACCGGAGGTTTCT
>DAOVXI010000152.1 GCA_030636245.1 Deltaproteobacteria bacterium | reverse complement strand
GTATACATCAAACAGTTCAATCATTTCAATAACTTTTGTGTCTATTTGCTTAACACCACTGATGATATCCGAGTATGGTACTTCGCTGTCGATCACAAAGGCCAGATCGCGTGAGCTCTCGGGAAACTTCGTAAGGTCCTTGAATGCCAGTTTTTTCCTTTTTTTATAAGGGGTTAGAGGATTAATCTCAAGGGCCATGGCAGGTTTTTTCAGGTCCAGTTTCTCGCATACCTCGGGGTGTAACTCCCCTATATATCCGATTTCCTTACCTTTATAAAATACCGTTGCGCTCTTGCCGGGGTGCAGGGTTTCCCTGAGCAAGCTCTCCTCGGGCAAGTTTTTGAATGTAAGAGCGTCAATTGAATCCGCTCCGCCAAGTGTCATTATAAGTTTTTCCGAGAGGCCCTTGACATCAAAAAAATCAAAGTCCTCCTTTGGCCTGTTCCAGGAAAATCCGTCACGCAGTCCATACATAATAGCTGCCACATGCAGCTCTTCTTTTGGGCGCTCCCCCTCGCCTTTTGGTATGAAGACGGGGCGTAGCTCAAAAAGCGCTACCTCTTCGTTCTGTCTTGCTACATTATAAGAAAGGTTCTCGATCAATGAAGCGAGCAGATTCGTTCTTAGCACACTCTGCTCTTCACTCAGGGGGTTCAGTACCTTTACCCCGTCCTTTGAGCTTAGCCCGGGTAGTCCCTCTTCATTTGAGGTGAAGGAGTAATTTATAGCCTCGAGAAAACCCGAGCCAATAAAGTAGTTTCTGATAATACTTTTAAGTTTAACCTCATCTGTGGGTTCGGCGTGAGAGATGCCGGCCCTTGGAAGTGTCGTTGGTATCTTGTCATATCCGGTGATGCGAGCGTACTCCTCGATGAGGTCGGCCTCTATATTCACGTCCACTCTATAGCTTGGGACAGTAACATCCAATGAGTCGTCTCCGGAGTCTTTAACGCTCATGCCTAGACGAGTAAATATCTCGGTAGCCTCTTTTGCACTAACCTTTATCCCGAGTATCTTCTCGGCTCTACCTACCCTGAAGTTGACTACTGCATTTTTTTTCTGCTCCGGATACTCGTCTATTATACCCTTAAGTATTTTGCCTCCGGCAAGCTCTTTGATAAGTCCTGCCACACGGTCAAGAGCAAGCGGCACTCCTTCTATGTCGACCCCCCTCTCAAAACGGTACGAAGAGTCGCTTGAAAGTCCGAGCTCACGCGAGGTGCGTCTTACCGTGGCCGGAGTGAAGTACGCGCTCTCAAGAAGTATCTCCGTTGTTTTTTCATCTACCTCGCTATCCAAGCCGCCCATAACCCCTGCTATGGCCTGAACCTTATCCTTATCGGCTATGACAAGCATATCATCGTTCAGCTTGCGCTCAACATCGTCAAGGGTTTTTGCATTCTCATTCTTTTTTGCTCTTCGAACGATGAGTTCACCGCTCTTTATCTTTTTAAGGTCAAAGGCATGCAAAGGCTGACCATACTCAAGCAATACATAGTTAGTGGCGTCAACAACATTATTGATACTTCTTATCCCTGAAAGTTCAAGACGTGCCTTAAGCCATCCCGGTGAAGGCCCGACCTTAACGCCCTTTACGACCCTTGCCGAGTAACGCATGCATAGGTCCTTGTCCTCAAGGGTTATCTTTATATTGTCTTTTGCTTCTTCCTTGTCTTCCTCAAGCGCGCCTATGGCAGAAGCTATGAACTTCGCTCCCGTGACGGCTGATATCTCACGGGCAAGTCCGCGTATACTGAGGCAATCGGCCCTGTTGGGAGTGATACATACCTCAAGCGCGTGATCATTCAGGCCAAGCGCGTCCTTAATATCAACGCCTAGCTCGGTATCTTTTGGCAGTATCATTATACCGTCGCTTGTGTTGGCAAGGCCGAGCTCAACCTCACTGCACATCATTCCCTCTGAGGCGACACCGCGTATCTTGCTCTTCTTTAGCTTTATGCCTCCGGGAAGCGTGGCACCGTGAAGCGCCAGGGCAACCCTGTCGCCCGCCTTCATATTTTTCGCGCCACATACGATAGTGTATGTACTATCCATTGACTTAACAGTACAGAGCGAGAGCTTGTCAGCATTCGGGTGTGAGCCGACCTCAAGTATCTCGGCCGTTATAACGCCGTCGATACCGCCCGAGAGGTCGCTCGCTGCCTCGACCTCAACCCCTGCCATGGTAAGCTTATCAGTAAGCTCTGCCACGGGCAGTTTTGAATCGGTAAATTCCTTTATCCAGTTATAGCTAAATATCATATTCTTATATATTCACTTTAATAATAATTTATTTAAATTGGCTGAGGAAGCGGATGTCGTTCTCAAAGAACATACGGAGATCCCCTATCCCGTAGCGAAGCATCGTTATGCGTTCAATGCCCATGCCGAAGGCAAAGCCGGTGTACTTCTCACTGTCAAAGTTAACGCCTTTAAAGACCGCCGGGTGTATCATGCCGCAGCCGAGTATCTCAAGCCAGCCCGTGCCCTTACAAACACGGCATTCGCTGCCGCTACCCTTACAGATAACACACTCTATATCCACCTCAGCGCTGGGTTCGGTAAAAGGGAAGAAACTCGGACGGAACCGCACCTGAGTCTTAGCTCCGAAAAGATGGGTAAGAAAATGTGTCAGGGTTCCCTTAAGGTCAGCGAATGTAATATTCTCGTCCACCATAAAGCCCTCTATCTGGTGGAACATCGGTGTGTGTGTTATGTCAGAGTCACGGCGGTACACCGTGCCCGGAGCGATGATCTTAAGCGGTGGTTTTGAGTTCTCCATTATGCGTATCTGCACCGGAGAGGTGTGGGTCCGTAGCACCACATCATCACTTATATAGAATGTATCCTGCATCTCGCGCGCGGGATGGTCCTTCGGGATGTTGAGTGATTCGAAGTTATAATAATCGCTTTCGACCTCGGGGCCTTCGGCTATCTCAAAGCCCATCTTCAAAAAGATGGACTCGATATCATCCAGAGTGGAGGTTACCGGATGGAGCGCGCCAAGGCTACTCTTTCTTCCGGGAAGGGTTACGTCGATAACATCACTCTTGAGCGACTCGGCTCTGTTGGCCGCCTTAAGCTCCATCAGGACCGCATCGAGTTTTTCCTCAAGCTTGACCTTGACCTGATTTATTGCCTGTCCTGCTTCACGCCTCATATCGCCGGGTAACTTACCCAGATCTTTAAGCAAAGCAGAGACCGGTCCCTTGCGACCAAGGTACTTGGTCTTAAGGGTCTCTACCGAGTCGATGTTCTTTGCCCCCTTAAGAGCATCAAGAACTTCGGCTTCAAGCTTTTTAAGACGTTCTTTCATATTATTTTGGTTGGTTAGAAGTGTGCCCGGCCGAAGCCGGGCATAAGTTCTAAGCGCTAAGCGCCTGTTTCGCGCTTTCGGCTATTTTTGTGAAGGCCTTGGCGTCGCATATGGCAAGATCAGCAAGCGCCTTTCTGTCGAGTTCTATCTCAGCCTTACAAAGTCCGTTCATGAGGCGGCTGTATGAAATTCCGTTAAGCCTGGCAGCGGCGTTTATGCGTGCTATCCAGAGGGCGCGCATCTCACGCTTCCTGGTCTTTCTGTGAGCGTATGCATAACACAGACCTTTGTCAACCGCTTCCATGGCTGTTCTTAAAAGGCTGCTTCTTGCACCCCTGTAACCCTTGGCGGCCTTAAAGACCTTTCTCTTCTTCTTTTTTCCGTGTATAGATCTTTTTACTCTCGGCATTTTCTTGCTCCCTCTACTTTATCAGTTGATAACTTTTTAATTATTGTTTTACGTAAACTTTAGCCGTATGGAATTAATCTGTTTATCATCTTCTCATCACTCTTTGCGACAAGTGTCGATTTTCCAAGGCCGCGTTTACGTCCGGTGGCCTTGCTGGTGAGGATGTGACGGAGACCGCTCTTCTTCCTCTTTATCTTGCCGGTTGCGGTTGTCTTGAATCTCTTTGCCGCTCCGCGGTTTGTTTTGATCTTAGGCATCTTTACTGCTCCTTCCTTTTCTTAAGCTTTGGCCTCTTCTTTAGCCTCAGCGTTGTCTATTGTGTCACTCTTTGGTTTTTCATCCTTTGGTTTTTCACTCTTTGGTTTTTCAGTCTCTGGTTTTGTCTCTTTTTTCGGTGCTGCTTTAGCTTTTGTCTCTGTTTCTTTTTTGTCGTTATCCAATGGTTTTCTTGATTTCTTAGATGTTTCAGCAGGCTTCTTTGTGACCACCGGCGCTAACACCATCATCATGGACTTTCCTTCCATCTTTGGTGCCTGCTCCAAAATCCCTGCCTCACCGATCTCGGTAATAACCTT
>DAOVXI010000183.1 GCA_030636245.1 Deltaproteobacteria bacterium | reverse complement strand
GTACTAAAAAAAGATCCGCACGTGAGATAGCCGGTGAGATAGAGGGAGTAGGAGGTATATTGAATGCCTTTACCGGCAGAGAGTACACGTGTTTCTACGCTAAGGTCCTGAATAAAGATATGCCGCGTGCCATTGATCTTTTAAGTGACATCTTCCTGAACTCTACCTTTGACCCGAAGGAGCTTGATAAGGAGCGGCTCGTTATTCTGCAGGAAATAAGCATGGTCGACGACACTCCTGACGACCTTATTCATGATCTTTTTTCCAGAAGACTTTGGAGAAAGAACCAGTTGGGGACATCTATCCTCGGAACAGAGAAAACGGTTAAGGGGCTCGATAGAGAGACTATCTTATCCTTTTATAAGAAGCACTATAATAATGGTAATGTTTTTATCACTGCGGCGGGTGGTTTTAAGAGAGCAACCATTAAGAGACTTCTAAATAAAGCATTCGGTCCCTCGCTTACCTCTGGCGGTGAGAGTGAATCGAGCAAGGCCGATACAATGGCAGGGATAAAGCTTTACAGGAAAAAACTGGAGCAGGTACATACCTGTCTTGGTGTGCCGGCGTTCTCACAGAGCTCAAGCAGGCGCTATGTGATGTATATTCTAAATAGCGTGCTTGGCGGAGGGATGAGTTCCAGGCTTTTCCAGGAGATAAGGGAAAAGCGCGGCCTTGCCTACTCGGTCTATTCCTATCTTTCTTTGTATCGCGACACGGGAGCTTTGGTCGTGTATGTGGGAACAGGCAAGGATGATTTTAAGAAATCGATAGGGATTGTGTTAAAGGAGTTCTCCGGGCTCAAGAAAAAGCTCATAGGTAAAGCAGAACTTACCGCAGCGAAGGAGCAGCTTAAGGGTGGTATGCTCATAGGGCTTGAGTCCAGTGACGCACGCATGATGAAGCACGCCAGAGACAAGATATACTTTAACCGTAGTATCAGTACTTCTGAGATCATAAAGGGGCTTGACAAGGTCAGTGCCGGCAATGTCAGAACCCTTGCCAACGATATTTTATCCAACGCTGATATTACAATGGTAGCTCTCGGCACCTCTGATCCGGATGTGCTTCCGTCCGTACTTAAACGCAAGGTTGACCTTTAATCCCAAAGAGGGTAAATTATTATAGGATAAGATTTTCGGAGAAGAAGTATTTTTTCTAATTTGACGGAGTAGGGTTATGAGAATACTTGTCGTAGAAGATGAAAAAAAAGTATCACGTTTTATAAAGAAAGGACTTGAGCAGGAGGGCTATGCCGTTGATGTTGCTTATGACGGTATGGAAGGCCAACAGCTGATCGAGACCCATGAGTATGATTGTATAATCCTTGATATAATGCTTCCTAAGAAGAGCGGTATAGAGCTTCTAAAGGACATAAAGGACAGGCCGGGTGAGCCTATTGTGTTGCTGCTCACAGCAAGAGACACGGTAGAGGACAGGGTCGAGGGCCTTAACCTCGGAGCCGACGACTACCTTACAAAACCATTCGCATTTGAAGAGCTTCTGGCCAGGATACGGGCGCTCCTAAGGAGAGGCTCCGTAACCGGTGCTGAGCTTAAGTTTGCCGACCTTAGCCTTGATACTCAGAAGAGAAAAGCAAAGAGGGGTGATAAGGAGATAGAGCTCACCTTAAAGGAGTACTCGCTTCTTGAGTACTTGCTTAGAAACCCTGATAGGGTCTTATCCAGAACCCTGATAGCCGAACACGTGTGGGATCAGTCCTTTGACAGTGAAACCAATGTTGTTGATGTTTATATCAATCACTTGAGGAGTAAGCTTGATAAAGGTTTTACCAAAAAGCTTATTCACACGGTAAGGGGCGTTGGATACGTTCTGAAAGAAGAGTAGCACCTCTGGTACCAAACCCCGGCCCATGTTATAATGTTAGCTCCAGTAGGATATAAGTCGGAGGCTATGATTATTTTGGGTTTTCCCTCAGTTGATACCTCCGGCAGTAAAATAATTCTATCATGTTAAATAATTCTATAAGAAAAGAACTTACGAATATTGTTGGTAAGGAGAACGTCTCCTTTCTAGCCGAGGATACCCTTTGCTACTCATATGACGCTACCGGTGAGAAGAATATGCCGGAAGCGGTTATATTCCCATGTGACGCAAGCGAGGTTTCAAAGGTAATGCGCCTGGCTAACGCCAATGGATTTGCCGTGGTGCCGCGCGGTGCCGGTTCGGGGTTTACAGGCGGCAGCCTTCCCGTGAACGGTGGTGTTGTGCTTACCACCGAGAGAATGGGAGAGATTGAAATAGACCCGGACAACATGGTGGCTTTCGTTGGCTCGGGTGTCGTTCTTGGCGAACTTCAGGACGAGGTGGAAAAACACGGGCTGTTCTATCCGCCAGACCCAACAAGCCTTAAGTTTTCGTCAATTGGCGGCAACATCTGTGAAGGCTCCGGAGGTCCGAGGGCGATCAAGTACGGCACGACAAGGGATTATGTGCTTGGTCTTGAGTTAGTTCTTCCAACAGGCGAGGTGCTTAATACAGGGGTCAGGACAATGAAGGGTGTGGTGGGTTATGACCTTGCAAGGCTTATGGTCGGCTCCGAAGGCACCCTCGGGGTTGTTACAAAGGCGACTTTAAAGCTTATCCCTCTTCCCGAGTTTACAAGGACCATGTACGTGACTTACGCTTCTTTGGAGGATGCCGCAAAGAGTGTGAGCAGGATAATCAGTTCAAAGGTTGTACCCTCAACGCTTGAGATAATTGACAGCTACTCGCTTAGATGTGTTGAGCAGTGCACGAAGACCTCATTCGAGGGTGTGAATGCCGTGTTGCTTATCGAGGTTGACGGCATAAGAGAATCGACTGAGAAAGAAGCGGCAGTTATTAAAGAGATATGTATTGATTCAGGAGCTATTCTGTATAAGGAAACAGAGGATAAACATGAGAAGAAGGACCTTTGGCAGGTTAGGCGTGATATCTCTCCATCACTCTTTAAGATAAGGCCTACCAAGATAAATGAGGATATAGTAGTGCCGCGCTCAAAGCTCACTGAGCTTGTTCGTGGTGTCGGCGAGATAGGAAAAAAGTTCAATGTGCCTATCGCGTGTTTCGGTCACGCCGGTGACGGGAATATTCATGTAAACGTTATGACAGACAGGGAAGATAAAGAGGACTTTGAGAGAGGCAAAAAGGCGGTCAACGAGGTCTTTCTTCTTACGCTCAAACTCGGAGGTACTATCTCCGGTGAGCACGGCGTCGGGACGACCAAGGCCGAGTACCTCGATATGGAGTTAGACAAGAACGCAATAGACGTTATGAAGAGGATAAAGGCAACACTTGATCC
>DAOVXI010000044.1 GCA_030636245.1 Deltaproteobacteria bacterium | reverse complement strand
ATAGCGCCAACGTCAGCCTCCAGCTAAGACACGCTCGGCGGCGGATACCTTTAATATCAGTAAAACCGACAACACCCCGAAGGCCCTTGTCGCAACTTTTGAAGTGCCCCGATAAATGTATAAGCAGAAAGATCTTAGGAAAGCAAAACCAGTAATAAAAAATCAGCGTCGAGGGTTATTTAGAGGCCTAGTTCCTCTTTCTTTTTCTTAAGTACTACCTCGAGGGCCTCTTTCAGGTACTGCTCTGCCGGAAGATGTTCTGGAACCCTTTTTCGAATGAACTTAAGCCCGTCCCTGACATCGTCTTCAAGGACACTGAAAATGTTACCTTTACGCAGACCTTCGTCTACCTCTTCAATATTGTATAGCATTATGTCCGAGACAATAATGCGTGCAAGTTTTTTTGCAGCGATCTCTTCCTGGCTTTCCTCGGCCGAAGCAGGAGGCGGTGCCACTGTTGCGCCGGTCTGTGCCGGTGCCGGAACATCGATCTTTGGCGCGGGTGCTGAAACGCTCGGCCTTTTGTCAGGTGAGAGCATGTCGACCGTATATGGTTCGTTTAAGGTCGGCTTGTCGATCTGGTACTCATATGGGTTTGGTGCCTCACCTTGTTCCGGAGTCATGTCTTCGGGCAGACAGGTCTTGTTGTAGGCCTCACGTTCTGCCCTGGCCTTTGCCTCTTGGTCTATATCGGTGGGTTTGTCAATTTCAAAGCCCTGCGGTTCTTCCGGCGGCTGTTGTGCCGAAGGCGGCACCTCGTCTAAAGCAGCTCCTCCAAAGACCGAGCCTGTTTCTTCCTCAGGCGTTGGCTCTTGAAGCGGCGGCGCTACATGAGCGCTACCGGGGATTCCCTGGGTCGGCTCGTCGGAAAAGCTCGGAGCCTCCGCTTCGGGAAGCTCCTGTGGTGTTTCGGAGAGCGGCGGCGGTTCCGCACCGGGTGCGTCGTCATGGAGGAGGGTCGGAGCCGATGCCTCGTAGTCAATGTCAGGGGTCAGGGGTGCCTTTATGGAGTCCGCTGTTGCACGGCCTTCACGTATGGCAACAAGTGTTTTGATACGGTCTATAAGGTAGTCGCCAAGGTGGTGACGCTCAAGGTACTCGTCCGCACCGTAAAGAGATGATGGTGCCCTGCGGTAGCGGTTCTTGTCGTATATGGATGCGAGGAGAAAGACCTTTGTGTCCTTAAGCTCTTCGTTGTTCTTTATGTGTTCGCAGACCTCAAAGCCGTAGAGGTTCGGAAGGGCGACATCCAGAACGGCAAGACCCGGCTTGTGCATGCCCACCGCGTCAAGGGCCTCTATCCCGTCACGCACGGATATGATGGAGACATTCTCGTCTGCAAGCTGCTTTTTCATGTTCTCGGCAACAGAGGTCTCTTCGGTTGCTATCAAGACAACAAAGGACTCATCCGTGACCGCTTGCTCCTCAACCGGTGCGCTGGAGCCTTTTACTATCTCAAATATATGTTCGCAGTTAGAGCAGCGTAAGTTTACCGGTTCATCCGGTAGTTTTGTTTCGTCTATTGCGAAAGTCGTCATGCAGTTATTACACGTTACGTCCACTATTGTCCTCCGTCTGCTCGCTCGCGGCTGCTGTGTTTATGGAGTCGAGCCTCACTTGGTCTGTTGTTGTAAGAACCTTGTTCATATCCAGGATCATTATCATATCCTTTCCGTCCTTTGCCACGCCCTTAAGGTACTCGGGCCCTACCTCGGCCGACATGTCGGGAGAGGGGTCTATGTTATCGTCGCTAATGGAGATGACCCTGTCAACTCCGTCAACTATTATGCCTATCTCTCTGTTGTTAAGCTTCATTATGATTATGCGTTCCTTCCTCGAGTTCTCTTCCGAGGGAAGCGGAACGCCAAGCCGTTTACGCATATCCACGATCGGCACCACCTGGCCTCTGAGATTAATGATCCCCTCCATAAACTCAGGTGCCCTGGGTACCGGAAGCGCCGGCTTGTTGGTTATGATCTCACGTATTTCCTGTATGTCGGCACCATAGGTCTGGTTGCCTATCTCAAAACACGCAAACTGGGTTACTCCTGCTTTACTCATGCTTTCTCCAAAAACCTTTCAATGTTAAGCAATATAAAGGCTCCCCTGTCGTGACGGCCAAGGGCGCTTATTAGATCTTCGTTTATGGTGTTAAGCGAAGGCGAGGGCTCGAGCGTGTCTTTTTTGATCCGCAGTACATGGTTAACCTTGTCCACCAGGAGGCCCATGTAACCCTCACCGTCGTTAATGATGATGATCTGCTCTCCGTTGTCGTCTTCGGGAAGTCCGAGACGGAAGCGTAGGTTGATGACCGGGACAATGGTCCCTCGCAGCGACAAAACACCCATAAGTCCGGCGGGCGCTCTGGGCACATCGGTAAGCGTCCTGGTTTGTATGATCTCCTTTAGGTACTTAACGTCTATCGCGTACTCCTCTTTGTCGAGCATGAAGCTTATGGCCTGGACCATTTCGTCCGCATCTTTCTCTGTGGCCTCCTCGGCGTTCTCTTCCTCTTCTTCGATGCTCGAAGGTTGAGCGCTTTCCCCAACTACTTCTCTTAATTCCTCTACGTCTATTGTTTCCTTTATAGCTTGCTCTATGTTTTCCTCTGTAGCCTCCAGGAGTGATGTCTTGGAGACGGCCTCTTCGGCTAAAGCCTTTGCATCCTCTTCCCCGGTCAAGACACTGGAGACATTGATGGTTTCAGCTGTACTTTCAGGAACTTCAGGCTCTGCTGCGGCTTCATCCGTGCTGCTGTCATCATATGCAGGAGGAGGCATGAGGGGCTCTGTCGCAGCGGTTTCGCCGGAAGCGTCATTCTCTGTGTTCCCCGTATTCTCCAAAATCTCCTGCTCGGAATACCCGGATAATAAGCCCTCAGTCTCGCTCAATTCACCGGGCTGCTCCTGTATCGTTGGCGTCTCAATGTAGCTTTCCACCACAGGCGGCGCCTCGGTAAGGTGAGCGTCAGGCACGGCGCCCGCAGGGGTGGCCTTGGAGCCGTTCCGTGCGTCTTCCTCTGCCTGGAGAGCCTTGGCCTTTCTTCTTATCTCTGAAATATCCATAATAATATCAGGTAGTTATGACTGCCAAGCAACAAGGCCAAAGTCCCGTGCAACGTCGATGATAATGTCCTTGCCTATGAGTTGAGCTTCCTTTCCAAAGCCCTCAAGCAGGGCGTTAGAGGCGATGTTATTGATCTTCCTCGGAACCCCTCCTGAGAATTTATATATATGTTCAATGGCATCGTCAGTAAAAAGCTCTTCAGTCCTGCCCGCTTTCTCAAGCCTGAAACTGATGTACCTGTAAACCTCATTAAACTTAAGCGGATCGATGTGATATTGAATGCCGACCCTTTGCCTAAATGGTTCGTTGTAGCCTGACAAGAGCCTTGCCTTAAGCTCGGGTTGGCCAAGCATGACGAGAGAAAAAAGGTTCATGTCATCAAGTTGTACGTTCGTTAAGAGCCTTAGTTCATCAAGACCTTCTTTTCCGGGAATGAGTTGTGCTTCATCAACAAGTATTACCGGACACTCTCCCTTTTGGTAGTACTCGAAAAAAAGAGTACCGATCTGGTCATAAAGTTCTGTTCTGTAAGGTGATGGTTCGTCAATGCCGAGCTTCATGGCAACAAGCCTTAGGAGTTCGCCCGGAACAAATAGCGGTCCCACAAGAGCTATAACTTTATATCTTTCATCAAGCGAATCCATAAGCGCTCTTGAAAGAGTGGTTTTGCCGCACCCCACATCGCCTGTTATAACGACTATCTCTCTTTCCTCAACACCGTATTTAAGCCTTGCGAGGGCTTCCCTGTGCGAGTTGCTCATAAAGAGAAACTCCGGGTCCGGTGTTTTCTGGAAAGGCTTTCTGTTTAGGTTATAAAATCCTTCGTACATTTCATTCCATCCGATTTGTTTTTAAAGACAGGTGTTGCGTTCTTATCTTTAGCTTTCGACCTTTACGTTTACGTGTTCACCGGAACACTCCTCGATTATGGCACCTACGTCCAAAGCAAGTATGGTTTCCTGCCGGTACTCGGTAGCGCCCGCGATAACGTTGCCGTCGCCGAGGCGTTTACCGGTGGTCTTTATAACAACGTCCTGCTGACCCATCAGTTCATCAACAACAAGGCCGAGTTTTTTATCCGCAAGTCCGACAACAACAACGTACTTGCTTGCACTGTTTTCCGTGGAGAGGCCAAGAAAACTGTTCAGCCTTATAAGCGGCACCGTTGAGTTCCTAAGGTGTACAAATTCTTTTGTCTCTATTGTTTCAATGTGGGTGTCTTCGAGCAAAAAATTCTCAAGTACAGGGTTTAGCGGTATGGCGAAGTTCTTACCTGATACTTCGACCATGAGCGCCTTTATTATTGCAAGTGTCATAGGAAGCGTTAGTATTATCTTTGTACCTTTACCTTTGGTTGAGTCTATCTCGACCATGCCTGATATCTCAGCTATGTTTTGCTTAACAACATCCATGCCGACACCCCTGCCGGAGAGCTCGCTCACCTCGTCGCTGGTGCTGAAGCCGGGCATGAACATAAACTCAAGGATATCCTCTTCCTTGACACGTTCGCCTTTACTGACAAGTCCTTTTTCAATTGCTTTATCAAGTATCTTATCCCTGTCTATCCCCTTGCCGTCATCACTTACCTCTATTATAACGTGGTTGCCGCTTTGAAATGCGTCAAAGGTTATGGTTCCCTTTCTCGGTTTTCCGGAGGCCTCTCGCTCTTCGGGGAACTCGAGTCCGTGATCCATGCTGTTGCGCACGATATGCATTAGAGGACTTGCAAGTTCTTCCACAATAAGCTTATCAAGTTTTGTTTCAGCGCCGCGGATATCAAGCGTTACTTCTTTGCCGATATCCCTGCCGAGTTTACGAATAGTTCTTGAAAGTTTATCAAAGACCTGCCCAAGCGGTACCATGCGGGCCTCCATAAGGCCTTCCTGAAGCTGGGCGAGTATTTTTTCAAATGTTTTATTTGTCTTCTGCAGGTCTATTCCGTAGTTTGCCGTCTCCGCTTTATACTTCATTACCTCAGCCATAGCGTGGATCGAGCCCTTGGTGAGAACAAGCTCTCCAACCATATGCATAAGCTCGTCAAGTTTTGCTATATCGACCCTGACGGTACGGCTTATGCTTTTAAGGCCCTCGTCAAGTGAAGCTGCCGTAGGTGCGGCTGCCGCGGCTGTCTCGACCTTTTCCTCTGCGGCGGCTTCCTTGCCACCGGATGCAAGCGTTACGACAACCTTATCATTGTCTATTGTTTCATCAAGTTTTTCTTGTGTTGTCTTTGTGGCAACGACAATATCAAAGTTGATCGTCTCGCCCGGAGTGGCGCCGGGTGTGGGCAGCGTTGTTATTATCTCACCCATTTGTTTTAGAAGCTCTGAGATCTCTTCAAGCCCTTGGTCAAAGGTTGCTATGGGAAAGCTCGCCTGGACCTTAAATATGTTAAGTCCCTCGCTTATGCTTTCATTCAGGCGGTGTTCCTCATACTCAGTAAGCACATCAAGTATGCCTTGATCAATGCCGGAGTTCTCGGCCGAAAGTTCTTCGCCCTTTTGGTTTGCATTTATTGTTTCGGAAAGTTTGCTTACTATAGGGTCTATGTCAACCTCAACCGGTTTGCCTGCGCTCTTCGATTCCAGCATGGATTGAACAATGCTTATTGCTTCAAAAAGTGTGTCTACTATGGCAGGGCCGAAGGTGATCTTGCCGAGCCTCAGGGCATCCAGTAACTCTTCCAGGTTATGGGTAAGGTTGAGCATCGGCTCAAAGCCGAACATGCCGGAGAGCCCTTTAAGAGAATGAGCGGAGCGGAATATAGAGTTTAAAACGCCGGGGTCGGCCTTTTCTCCGGCTTCGGCGCTCGAGCCAAGCTTCATAAGGTCGTTACTCAGCTCTTCGATTATCTCTTCGCTTTCAGCGAGAAATTCCTTTAGTGAGTTATCGTTTTCCTGTGACATTGCTACTCCACGTGTTTTGATTAGGTCTTAAGGTAGTGTTGCACTCTTTCAATAAGCTTATCGGGATCAAATGGTTTTACTATGTACTCGTTAGCGCCCAGGTTAAGTCCCTTTTGAACGTCCTGCTCGCTTCTTTCAGTGCTTATTATAAAGAGCGGTATGTTTTTATACAGCTCACTCTTTTTTATGAAGCTAACAAGCTCAAGACCATTTATGTCGGGCATGTTTATGTCGGTGATTATCAGGTCGAACTTCTCTCTGGGAAGTACCTTGAGCGCTTCGAAGCCGCTTACGCTTTCGGTAAACTCAAAGTCACCCGCGCCGTCAAGCGTTGAGATAATGAGAGAACGAATTGTTTTAGAGTCTTCAACTATTAAAAGTTTTTGTGACAAATCAAGTACCTCTATAGTGGGCTATGTAGACAACCCGGATTGTTTTTGATCCACAATGTTTTCAAGGGCTGTGCTTGCCTGCGCAAGGAAAATTTCAAGTGCGGAGGTGTCCCCGATCGGACCATTCTCCGGTATGGTGTCTCCATATATAATGACGGCAACCTTATCGTGAACGAGCACAGGTGTTACAAATGCCTGGCTGGGTCTTACACCGCCAAGTTTTTCTATCAGATAGTCGTTCCATGGGGTGCTTTCCATGGGTTTAAGCTGCTGTACCTTCGAGTCGATAGCATCTTTAATTATTGAAGGTTCGCTCATAGGAATTTTCATTTTTCTAATCATTATGTCCGCGTTAGCCCCTTTAAGCTCTATGCCGTACTGGCCCATGCCGACAATGTTCTCTTTCCTTATCGCAAAAACGATCGCACGATGCATTATCTCACTCGTGAATCGCAGGAGCAGGAGCACTATCTCGCTCATTGTAAGTGGCCTTGCAAGCTCTTCCTGCATTTCCTTTAGAAGCATAAGGCCTTTGCTCTCTTCGACCCGTTCATCTGCCGCAGGCTCTGAGGGGGCTTCAAGCAGGCCTTCGCCTTGAAGTTCTTGTAGGAAGCTGTCATTGAATAATCCGGCATCCTTGCTCTCGGCGGTTCCCGGCTGAGTTGCCGGCGGAGCGCTTTGCTCTGCATAGGCAAAGGAATCAGGTGAAAAAGCCTCCGGTGCCGCCGGCGCCGGTGTTGCTTCTGGCACCGCTTCAGCTACTACCTCCGGTGATGGTGTTGGCTCTGGTGCCGGTGGAGGAGCATGCGCTGCTTCAGCCGCCGGTGCTGCCGGCTCTTCTTCTTCAAGTGTGCCGCCATCCCTTAAGAATTCATCATAAAGACGTGAACCTTCCATAGCAAGAAACTGAGGGTTGAGTCCGTCTGCATGTGAGTACTGAAAGGTATCGGCTTTTATGAGTTCAGGTGTTTCATTGAACTCGAGAAGCTCAAAGGTGAAGTTACCGTCCAACCAGAAAAAGAATGAATAAATGGTTATTTCAATTAGCTTTTTAGAGGCATCTGTTAGTTGCTCTTCGCTTACATTGAACTGTGTTTTAAGTATCGTGCCAAGGTTTTGAGCATAACCGCCCGCTACTTGAGCTTGCTTTGCCGCTTGAAGCGTGGCATCGTCAATTACGTTATTCTTTACAAGCGTTTCACCAATGCCGTCAGTTATCTTTGTAGAAGAGGTCCGCGTTACAAGACCGTTCTCAAAAACAATTGTGCCCTCTCTTTTTCTGCTCGTAAGTTGTAAGGTACCTGATTTTTGGCTAAAGCTTATTATCTGCAGTATGTCGCCCAGTCCAAGATCGCCTATGTTTCCCGCTAATTTCATAACTAGTTTTTATTAAAAATAAAACCCCTTAATTTATTAGAGCTGCTTAGCTCTGGCAATACGTATCCATCGTACAGGTAAAGAAAAAATCTTCTTTATAAATAACATATTCTTCCTGTACCCGTCTTTACTCGGTCATTTATTTCAACCAGAGTAAAGTACTCCAAGTTACAAAAATTATAATTGAGAATGCAGATAAAAGCAAGAATTTTCTATAAAATTCACGATATTAGGTTTTTTGTGTTAATCCAGGACATTCATCGGTCGATTTGATTTATCTGTATTTATTGTTATGGTAAGCGTGTTGTGAGCGAGGATGGTCTTGAGATCCGTAAAGGGCTTGTTATCCTTAAGTCTTGACAACAGGGCTTTTTATTTGATAATATACAAGGATTCTGCTGCGGGGTGGAGCAGTCCGGTAGCTCGTCGGGCTCATAACCCGAAGGTCGCAAGTTCAAATCTTGTCCCCGCTACCAATTTAATCAAGGGGTTACGGCTACGGTCGTAACCCCTTTTTCTTTGTTTTACCCGGATTGTGCTAAAATTGTGCTAATCCGATCAAGCACCTCAACACCATCCCTTAAACTTTCCGAGTAGTGATGAGCATAACGTTGCGTCATTTGATGTGACTTATGACGCATGAGCTTTTGGACCTTGTAGATGTCCACGCCCGACTGCACAAGCCTTGTTGCGAATGTGTGGCGTAGGTCGTGGAACCTGAAGTCCGTAAGCCGTGCCTTCTTCCGTACCCTGTTGAACGATGACGTCACGTTGTCCGGGGCAAAAGGCGTTCCGTTCTTCGTTAAAAAGACGTGGTCGCACGTAAGTGACCTTACCTTTCCTCTTGCCTTTAGAACCTCCATCGCCTGGTCGTTTATGGGTAGCGTGTCCTTACATCCGTTCTTCTGTTCAAGGATCGTAAGGGTTCTACGCTTCATGTCCACCAAGCTCCACTTGAGGTTCATTATCTCGCCACGTCTAAGTCCCGTATTGACGGCAAAGGTTATGATCTCTTGAAGCCACCTCGGAGACGCCTTAAGGAGCCTTTCCTCTTCAGCAGGCGTTAGCCAACGTTCGATCAGGTTGTTGACCGGGAGCTTAGATACCACATGCTAACAGGGTTTGACGTTACCCATTCCCATTCCTTCATTGCAAGGCTATAGGCGTGTCCCATGAGCATTAGCTCTCCGTTAACCGTCTTTGGTGCCGCCCCGGTTGCCTGGCGTGCGGTTCTATACGCCGATATATCCCTTGGGCGTATGTCCGTTACGATCCTTTTACCGAAGCAGCGGTAAAGGTGCTTAACCGTGCTTTGTGACTTGGCATGTGTTGACTTGGCTTTGTTCACGGCCGAGTGTTCGGCCATGTATTTGTCCATCAACTCACTGAAGGTCTTTTCATCTCCGGGCAGTCGTTCGAACCACTTACCCTCGTTTATCTCTGTTAAGACCTTGGCGTGTATCTTCATTGCAAGGTTTTTGTTCTTCACCTCGGTCGACTTACGAATTTGTCTTCCGTTATACGTAAGTCTCATCCACCAGACCGTGCCTCTTTTATAAAGTCCCATCATCAACCTCCTTTCCAATTGACGGGCCTGATTCTGGTCCGGTTTCCCTTTGACGTTCATTATAACGTGTGTCACACGTGCCCTCAATGGCCTTTTTGATGATCTGGTCTATATTAGTGTTTTTAAACGATTTATTGCGCACGTGCGTTTTGGACGTGCGCACGTTCAATACACGTGTTTTGCACGTGCGTATCCACGTGTGTATTTCCTCGAGATCGAAGCGGAGCATGCCGTTAATTCTAAAGCAGGGCACGTCCCCGCTTTTTGCCCACACGTACACAGTGGATTTCTTAACGGAGAGCATTTCGCATATGTCATTTACTGTTATCAGCTTCATTTTTTTATCTACGTTCATGTACGTGTGTGTGAACGTGTGTGCACGTTCATGTTTTAATGTTAGCTTATTCAGGCGGACATTTCGGCACCCAAAATGTCACTATTTTTCGCACGTGCGTTGTAACGTGCGCGCGCGTTCATACCCTTAAGGTACCTTGATACAGGCGGACATTTCACCGGGGAAAATGTCACTATTTTTCACACGTCCATAATGACGTTAACCGAACGTCAGGAACATTTCCATAGTGAAAATGTGACTATTTCACTGCACGTCATTATGACGTTACTTGAACGTCAGGCAGATTTCCATGCCGAAAATCTGACTATTTCATCACACGTCCATTAGACGTTACCCGCACGTCAGGCAAATTTCCACAGCGAAAATGTGTATTTTTTGCGTATATGTTAGGGAGTACCGACGTATATTGAAATTTTGGGGATCAGATGATAAGATTCACGAAATAATAAACTTAGATAGGAATATTAAAAACATAGGT
>DAOVXI010000015.1 GCA_030636245.1 Deltaproteobacteria bacterium | reverse complement strand
GTGTGGGCAAGGCTGCCTTTAAGATGGTAAATGAAATTCGTCGTCAGTTTAAAGAGATCCCCGGACTTCTCGAAGGTAAAGAGGGTGTTAAACCTGACGTTAAGAAGTGTATTGACATAAGTACAACAGCGGCATTGCAGGAGATGATAGCTCCGGGTGTTATAGCGATCACCGCACCTGTGATCGTAGGTTTTCTCCTCGGCCCCACGGCTCTTGGCGGAATGCTTGCCGGCGCAACCGTTGTTGGTGTTCTTCTCGCGCTCTTTATGGCTAATGCCGGTGGAGCATGGGACAATGCCAAGAAGCACGTTGAGCAGGGACATCATGGCGGTAAGGGCAGCGCCGCGCATCATGCGGCTATTGTCGGAGACACGGTCGGAGATCCTTTCAAGGATACATCCGGTCCCGCGATGAACATCCTCATTAAACTTATGAGTATCGTTTCACTCGTTATCGCGCCTCTTCTTATCAGATAGAGGTTTTGTATAAGTAATCCAAGGGGCAGGCTGCGGCCTGCCCCTTTTTAGTTAAAACCGTGGGGCAATAAGCTAAGGCAAGCATTGCCCCCATATTGTAAGTTTATGTGCCACGAAGTATTGTCGAAGTTATCTAACTTTAAAATTAACAAAGGAGCTTGGTTCTGACGCAAAACGTCAGAACCAATTAAAAAAATGGGATTTAATTGCGGAATAGTCGGACTGCCTAATGTCGGTAAGTCCACGATATTTAACGCCATGACCAACGCGGGCGCGGAGGCGAGCAACTACCCCTTCTGCACGATAGACCCTAATGTGGGCATGGTGCCTTTACGTGATAAGCGTCTATTGAGGCTTGCCGAGATAGTTAATCCCGAGAAGGTCTTGCCGACCTCCGTGGAGTTCGTTGATATAGCCGGGCTTGTCAAGGGCGCGAGCCAGGGCGAGGGCCTTGGCAACCAGTTCCTCGGTCACATTCGTTCCGTGGACACGATAGCTCATGTTGTGAGGTGCTTTAAGGATGAGGAGATAACCCATGTCTCCGGCACACTCGATCCGGAGAGTGATGTTGAGGTCATAAGCACAGAGCTTCTTTTGGCTGACCTTGACTCTGTTGATAAACGATATGACAAGCTTAAGAAGGGTGCCAAGAGTAATGATAAGGAGCTCTTAAAGGTACTCGACGCGACCGAGAAGGTAAAGGCGCACCTTGAAGAGGGGAAAGCGGCAAGGACCCTTCCCGAAGAGGTGTTGGAGCTTGTTGAGGACCTGAACCTGCTTACCGCAAAGCCGATACTTTACGTCGCCCATGTGGATGAGGACGATCTGGATGCCCAGAGCGCAGAGGCAAAAAAGGTCCGTGAAATAGCTGAGAAGGAGGGTGCCGGTTTTGTTGCTCTTTCAGGTAGCATCGAGAGCGAGGTTTCTGAACTTCCCGAGGAGGAGCGTGAGGTCTTTTTGGAGGACCTTGGACTTTCCGAGTCGGGGCTTGACAGGCTTGCGCACACAGCGTATGCGCTACTCGGTTTAATAACGTACTTTACCGCCGGTGTTAAGGAGGTGCGTGCTTGGACCGTCGAGAAGGGCGCGAGTGCTCCAGAGGCCGCAGGGGTTATTCACACTGATTTTCAGAAGGGATTTATCCGTGCCGAGGTCACCGCCTATGACGACTTCATAGAGTGCGGCGGCGAGGCAAAGTGCAAGGAAAAGGGTAAGCTTAGGGTCGAGGGCAAGGATTATGTGGTCTCGGACGGCGACGTTATGCATTTTCGCTTTAATGTCTAGGCGCCAATGGCGCTTTAATGCTTAGTAAAAATTACGGCTTGACTCGGGCTTATGACTTGACCCGGGCTTAAAATTAGTATATTATATTTCTTTTAGACTATAACCAAATAAGCAGTAACCAACCACACAGTGTCCTTGTTTCCGGCAAAGACCGGAAGCGAAACCGCTCATTTTGGGCGGAAAACCGAAAGGAGGCTTAAATGTCCAGACACTATGAAACACTATGTATCGTAAACCCGGACATCGGTGAGGCAGAGGTAAATGTTATTACTGAAAAGGCTAAGAGCCTTTTAGAGAGTAATAACTCCTTGAATGTCGAGATCGATGACTGGGGAAGGCGTCGTCTTGCCTATCCGATACAGAAGAAGAACGAAGGTCATTACATGTTGTTGACCTACACCACCACTCCAGAGGTCCCAAAGGAGCTTGAGCGCTTGTTCAAGTACAATGAGGATGTCTACCGTTATCAGACCATAGTACTTAAGAGCAGGGCCAAGAAAGCACCCAAGGTGGAGGCAAAGCCTGAGGCCAGCGTTGCAGCACCTGCTGAAGCAAAGGCAGAGGCCGCACCAGCACCCGCTGAAGTAAAGGCAGAGACCGCACCAGCAGCTGCAGAGGTGAAGGAAGACACAGCCGGAGGTGAGAGCTAATGAGCGACGAGAAAAAAACACAGCCCGCAGCGGCACCTAAGCCCGCGGCCAGCACAACGGCAACCCCGGCCGCTAGACCGGCAAGCACAACAGCACGGCCGGCATCAACAGGCACCAGGCCACCGGCAAGACCCGGTAGCAGGCCAGGCGGAAGACCAGGCGGCAGGCCAGGCGGAAGACCAGGCGGCAGGCCAGGTGGAAGACCAGGCGGCAGACCAGGTGAAAGAGGCGGATATGGCAGAAGAAAGTTCTGTCGTTTCTGTAAGGATAAGGATGTAAACATAGACTATAAAGATGCACGTGCCATAAGGCCATTCCTTTCCGAACGTGGAAAGATAGTGCCAAGAAGGATCAGCGGCAACTGCGCCAAGCATCAAAGAGCGGTTACGGTTGCGATCAAGCGTGCCAGGAATATAGCCATCATACCTTTTACAACAATGAGTATGTAAAGGCCGTTGGCTTAAATAAAATCCGGAGACTTTAAAATGAAGATAATACTTAAAAGCGCTGTAGCAAGTCTGGGCACCGTAGGGGATACAGTGACCGTTGCGGGTGGCTATGCGAGAAACTTTCTCATACCAAAAGGTTTTGCTGTTCAGGCAACAAAGGGCAACCTTAAGCAGTTTGAGGCGGAAAAGGAGTCGCTCCTTAAGAAGGCCGAAGAGGTCAAGGGCGGTGCCGACACACTGAAGGGCACACTTGAGGGCCTTACCCTTGAGTTCACCAGAAAAGCCGGAGAAGAGGACAAGCTCTTTGGCTCCGTTACGAGTATGGATATAGCAGCGGCCTTGAAGGAAAAGGGCCATGAGATAGACAAAAGAAATATTCTACTGGACGAGCCTTTGAAGAGTCTCGGTGAGACAGGCGTAGAGGTGAAGCTCCATCCCGAGATCATTGCCACTGTTAAGGCCGTGATCTCAAAGGAAGAATAAGGGCCTGTTTTTTTAACTGTCCCGTTTCATCTAATTATGTTAAATTAATATTCCGGTAGCCGTCCATTATATTTATAATGGCGGCTACTGTGAATAGTTCTTAACCTCCAACTTCATCCTAATAAATATGGCACTACGAATAGAGAAATCAGAGAACGCCGGACGGATCCTTCCTCACAACCTTGAGGCGGAACGAGCGGTGCTTGGCAGCATACTTCTTGACGGCGGTGCCATCAATAAAGTCCTGGATCTCTTCTCTAACGACGGCAGTGACTTCTACCACCCGGGACATGCCGGGATATTTAAAAGCATGGTAGATCTTTTCGATAGCAGCTCCCCAATTGATACCGTAACCATAATCGATCACTTCAAGGATTCCCATCTCTTGGATTCCTTGGGCGGACTTTCTTATATAGGTCAGATCGCGGAGTCAACGCCGACCGCGGCAAATGTTGTTTATTATGCCCGCATCGTAAAGGAAAAATCCATTCTCAGGCAACTGATCGCGGCCGCAACAGAGATAGTCCAAAACGGTTTTGCGGAGAGAGAGTCTGTCGGTGAGATATTGGATGAAGCCGAGAGTGTAATTTTCCGTATTGCCAAGAGCATGTCGATAAAAAATTATTACCCCGTTAAGGAACTTGTTGGTCATGCCTTTGAGACAATTGAAGAACTTTATGAAAAGAAGAGCCACATAACAGGCGTGCCGACAGGCTACAAGGATCTGGATACACTGACGGCAGGCATGCAGAGCTCTGACCTTATAGTCGTAGCGGGACGACCGGGTATGGGTAAAACGGCATTCGCTTTGAACGTTGCTGAGAATTGCGCTATTAATGACGGCAACCCGGTTGCTGTTTTCTCAATGGAGATGAGCAAGGAACAATTAACCCAGAGAATGCTTTCATCAAGGGCAAAGGTTAATCTGCAGAAGATCCGTAGCGGCCAGCTTCGTGAAGAGGATTGGACGAGCCTCACGACCGCTGTTGGTACACTATATGAAGCGCCTATCTATATAGATGACACCCCTGCACAGACCGTGCTCGAGGTACGCGCGAAAGCAAGGCGGATGCGCGATGAGTTCGGCGTTAAACTTTTTATCGTAGATTACCTTCAGCTTATGAGGGGCCTTGCGAGCAATGACTCACGTGAGCAGGAAATAAGTTATATCTCTAGAGGTTTGAAGGCTCTGGCAAAAGAGCTTAATGTTCCCGTTATGGCACTCTCTCAGCTCTCAAGAAAAACCGAGGAGCGAGGACGTGAAAGCTCAAGGCCGCGCCTCTCGGACATTAGAGAGTCCGGAGCCATCGAGCAGGACGCTGATGTTGTTATGTTCGTGTACCGTGAAGGTGTTTATAAGAAGTGTGAGTGTCCCCGTGATGATGTCTGTACCTGCGGACTACGTAAGGGCGCGGAGGTGATAGTTGAAAAACAACGTAACGGACCGACAGGAACAGTAAAGCTGACCTTTTTTGGCGAGTTTGCCAGGTTTGAGGATCAAGTTCAATATGACGCTACCGGATTATATGATCCGGGCATGGAAGAATAAGCTTTTCCGAGGTTTTCCCAATTGAAAAAATATGCAGAAATAACAGTGGCTCTCCCGGTGGAGGGCCCTTTTAGTTACAGCATCCCTGATGAGCTCAAAGAGAGTGTGAAGCTTGGGATGAGGGTGCTGGTGCCCTTTGGCCGACGCAGTGTTACCGGTTATGTTACGGCTCTAAGTGACACCGCGGCCGTTGATAAGGTGCGGCCCGTTATTGATGTGCTCGATCCGGCTCCTGTCTTTGATGCCAAGGGCTTAAAGTTCTTTTCATGGATGTCCTCATACTATCAGGTCAGCCTCGGCGATGTACTCTCACTTACCCATCCCAGCTCAGCCAAGGTAGAGACAAAAAGATATTTTCATATAGCAGAGGGCGTTAAAGGCGAGCCTGAGAAAACCGCAAATATTAAAGGTGCGCAGTGTAAGTTGTTGGATGCCCTGACAAAGCGTCGTACCTTATCCTCACTTAAGAAAGAATTTCCACGTCTATCCGTCAACTCGGTTTTGAATACCCTCAAGAATAAAGGTCTCGTGGAGGAAGTAATAAAATTAAGCGGCACGGCTGAGAAAAAAGAAAAGGCAATAAGGCTCTTAAGCGCGGAAGGCAAAGAAGTCAAGGTCACGCCAAAGCAAGGAGAGCTTATGAAGCTCCTGAATGACAAGGATTGGAAAAGTCTTTCAAATATAAGAAAAGAACTCAAAGGCGCTGACAGCGTCGTAAAGGCTCTAGATAAAAAAGGTCTTGTGGAGGTAACCGAGCTTACGGTAACGAGAGACCCGATCAAGGGCACCCGCAAAAGGCTCATTGACTTTGAAGCAACAAAGGCGCAGACACAGGCAATAAAAAAGATCAAACCGTCTATTGCTACGGGAGGCAAAGGGTTCTCGGCATTCCTTCTGAACGGTATAACAGGCAGCGGAAAGAGTTATGTCTACTTTAAGGCTATTGAAGAAGCTTTGCGAGTTGGTAAACGTGCTCTGTTGCTTGTCCCTGAGATAGCACTTACCGGAAGCGTTGGCGGCTACCTTAAAGAAATGTTTCCCGGTTCAGTCGCTCTTATTCACAGCGGACTGAGTGATGGCGAGAAGTATGATCAGTGGAGGCGCATTTTAACGGGAGAGGCCAAGGTCGTACTGGGCGCACGCTCCGCGCTCTTTATGCCGATAAAAGATCTTGCTCTTATAATAGTTGATGAGGAGCATGACACAAGCTACAAGCAAGAGGATGCCCTTGGTTACAGCGCCAGAGACTGCGCGCTTATGATGGGAAAAACTCACGGCATAACAGTCGTGCTTGGAAGCGCAACGCCATCGGTAGAGACATATAAGAACGCCCAGGACGGAAAGATAGAAGAGATAAAGTTAACCGATAGGGTCGGTGGTGGAGAGCTTCCTGAGGTCGAGGTCGTAAGCCTGAAGGAAGAGAAGGGCGCGATCATCTCGGAGAGACTTAGAGAGCTTATGGAGGCTACCTTTAAGGATAAGGGGCAGGTGCTTTTATTCCTTAATCGCCGCGGCTTCTCGCACTTTCTTATGTGTCGCGACTGCGGCCATAGCTTTAAATGCGTTAACTGCTCCGTTACCCTTACCTTCCACAAAAAAAGCAGTCACCTTAAGTGCCACTACTGCGACTTTACCGCGACCGTGCCGGATGAGTGTCCTAAATGCGGTTCATACAATATAATCGATCCGGGCTTTGGAACGGAAAAGGTTGTGCATGAAATAGAGTCAAGCTTTCCCGATGCACGCATACTGCGTCTTGACCGTGATACGGCACGCAAAAAGGGTGAGGCCGAGAGGATACTTGAGGAGTTCGAGCTTGGAGGTGCTGATGTCCTTGTCGGCACGCAGATGGTCGCAAAGGGCCATCACTTTCCGGCGCTTAACCTCGTGGGGATAATCTCCGCTGATACCTCGCTTAACATACCGGACTTTCGTAGCGCCGAGCGAACCTTTCAGCTCATAAGCCAGGCCCTTGGGCGTGCAGGACGTGAAAAGGGTGGCGCGCGTGTTGTTGTTCAGAGCCTCAGCCCCGAGCATTATTGTTTAAGGTCTGCCGTGGCACATGATTATAAAGCTTTTTACAGTGAAGAAAAAAAGTTAAGAGAAGATGCCGGCTATCCGCCTTTCTCCCGCCTTGCGCTTCTTCGTCTTGAGGGTACAATGGAAGGAAGTGTCATTGAGGCAGCCCGGATCTTAAGGGATATAACCGAAAAGAAGGTTAAGGAGCTGGGCGTTGGAAAAAGTATCAGGTGTCTCGGTCCTGCTCCTGCCATGATACCTTTTCTAAAGGGCAGGCACAGGCTCCAGATACTTATTAAAAGCAGCAGCGCAAAGGCACTTTCAAGGTTCATCTTTGAGGTAAGACGGGAGTTCAAAAATACTGAAGTCAGGGGCGCGGCGCTCTTTGTGGATATTGATCCTTCTATGGTGTAGGCGCTAGGCTCATAGCGATTCCACTTAATAAAAATATATTTTTAGGGTATAATATAGTATTAAGCTATACGCAGGGGAAAAGAAGATGGCAGAACTGAAGATACTTACATACCCGGATCCTTTTCTAATGAAAAAGGCTGTTACCGCGAGTGAGGCTGAGCTTGGCAGCGAGCAGCTTAAGACACTCTTAAGCGATATGATCGAGACCATGCGCTCTGCCTCCGGCATCGGCCTTGCCGCCCCTCAGGTGGGGGTCGGAGTCAGGGCGATCGTGCTTGATGTTCCGATTGATGTTGAGGACAGCGAGGGTGAGGTAAGACAAAAGTACGGGACCAATATCCTTAAACTCGTTAACCCTACAATTGAAGCTTCAAGCGGTACGACAAAGTTTGAGGAGGGTTGCCTGAGCGTGCCAGGGGTGAAGGCGGAGGTTAAGCGTGCGGAGAAGGTTACCCTTAAGGCATTTGATGAGAACGGTAACGCGGTAAGCTTTGATGCCGATGGACTTCTGGCCATAGCCCTGCAGCACGAGATAGATCATCTGGATGGAGTGCTTTTCATAGACAGGCTTGGACGCATTAAGCGTGACCTTATAAAGAGAAAGCTCAGGAAGGCTCTAAGTGAAGAAGAGCACGGGGCAGTGCTTTGACCATGGCGGATCTTTCGGGGTTAAAGGTTGTTTTCATGGGTACGCCGGCAATAGCGCTGGAGAGCTTAAAGGCTCTTATCGGCAGCGGTGCAAAGATTGAGGCGGTCGTAACGCAGAAGCCAAAACCAAAGGGTCGGGGTAAGAAGATGAGCGCCTCACCTGTTAATGAGCTTAGCGATGAAGAGGGCCTTAAAGTATTGTCACCCGTCACGGCAAGGGACGCGGAGTTCATAGGTGAGCTTAAAGAGCTTTCACCCGACGTCATAGCCGTTATAGCATATGGTAAGATCTTGCCTGAGGAGATATTAAAACTTCCGAAGTACGGCTGCATAAATATTCATGCCTCACTTCTTCCAAAGTACAGGGGAGCGTCTCCAATAAACCGGGCTATCCTCAGCGGAGATAAGGTGACCGGGGTTACGACCATGATGATGGACACGGGCATGGACACAGGGGATATCCTCTTGACCGAAGAGATAGTCATTGAGGATTGTGACACGAGCGAGACCCTCGCGGAAAAGATATCAAAGGTAGGGGCTACACTTCTCATTAAAACAATAGAAGGTGTTAAGAGCGGAGCGGTTAAGCCGAGAGCGCAGAATGATGATGAGGCAAGCTATGCACCGATACTTAAAAAAGAGGACGGCCTTATAGAGTGGTCAATGGCCGCGCGAGAGGTCTTTGATCACGTAAGGGGGCTCAAGCCCTGGCCCGGAGCATTCACTTACCTTGATGGTAAGCTTCTAAAGATCCATTCAGCCACTTGTGCTGAAGGCGAGTATACGGCAGGCGAAGTGATAGAGGCAGCAGGCGGTAAGGTAGTAGTAGGCTGCGGCTCGGGTTCGCTTGAGATAACGGAGCTGCAGCTTGAAGGCAAGAGACGCATGAGCGCCGAAGAGTTCTTGAAATCTGGAAAGATTAAGGTTGGAGATAAACTTGGGCAATTACAGTAACTAAGAGTACAGGAAAAGTGTTGAAAGCATTTTAAAAGGCGGCAAGATAAAGGTTGGAGATTTTCTTGGATAGTTGTCAAGAGCGAAGTAAGTATGAAAAGCGTCGAAATTTTTCTTAAAGAGCACCAAGGTAAAGGCAGGATATGAATATTGGATAAACATACTGATAAAGAACATATCAAAAGAGCTGACAGCGTAGAGTACAAAGCACGAAAAGGCGCACTGCTGGCTATAATGGCATTGGTGGTCGTTGGCTTGAGTCTGGGCGCTTTCTTTTTCTGGTATGTGCCGAGCTTTGGTCTCAAGAGCGTGCACCCATCGCTTCCATACATAGCCGGGGCTGTTGTGCTCTTCATAACCGTTTTTCTGCTTGCGGGGATCTTTGCGATAACCTTCTCGCTTCTTAAAGGCAAGGGCGGGGTAAACCCGAAGTTCAGGGGGCTTCTCATAAAGTTCTTCCTGCCGCTTATGATAATGGCAGGAGGCGTACTAAAGATACCGAGGATAAAGATAGAGAAGGCCTTTATTGAGATAAATAACGACATCGTGCGCCGCATGATACGGAAGATGGCAAAGAGCGGCAAGAAGCTCAAGGCCAACAAGATACTTGTGCTTCTTCCTCACTGCATCCAGCTTGACGACTGCAAGCTCAAGGTTACGCGAGATGTTAAGAACTGTGCCGGATGCGGCAAGTGCGAGGTGGGGGATCTTCTTGAGCTAACAGAAAAGTACGGGCTGGAGTTATTTGTTCTGACCGGAGGCACTGTTGCAAGACGCCGCCTCGAGGAGTACAGGCCGCAAGCTGTTGTGGCTGTTGCCTGCGAGAGGGACCTTTCAAGCGGCATTCAGGATGCCTATCCATTGCCGGTACTAGCGATAGTGAACGACCGCCCGCACGGCTACTGCGTTGAAACGGGGGTGTCCATAGCGGCAATAAAGGACGCGCTTGATGATCTTATGGGCCAGAGAGACGCGATGCCTGCTACCAAAGGCGCTGCTTGATCCTTCCGTATGACCTTGATACGAACTCATATTGTACATATCATTAAATTATCAACACGGAGGTAATATTAGTAAAGATGAATTACGTTAAAACAGCCATACTTCTCGCGGCCCTGGCCGCTCTTCTGATCTTTGCCGGAGGCGCTCTCGGCGGTAAGCAGGGCGCCATGATCGGACTTGTCCTTGCAGGGGTCATGAACATAGGTTCGTACTGGTTCAGTGACAAGATAATACTCAGGATGTACAAGGCAAAGGAAGTAACCAGTGAGACAGACCCTGAGCTTACGGGGATCGTGAGTGAGCTCGCGCAAAAGGCAAGATTGCCCATGCCAAAGGTGTATGTCATGGATAAAGATGTGCCCAACGCATTTGCCACGGGACGTAACCCCCACCATGCGGCGGTTGCCGTTACGAGCGGGATAAGAAAGATACTTACGCGTGAGGAGCTTATGGGGGTCATGGCCCATGAACTCGCGCATGTTCAGAACAGGGACATACTTATCGCCACCATCTCCGCTACCATAGCCGGGGCAATAAGCTATATGGCACAGATAGCGATGTGGTCCAGCATGTTTGGCGGGCGAGGCAACAGGAGCGTACACCCGGCCGTGCTTATCGTTATGATGATACTCGCTCCTATCGCTGCCATGATAATCCAGATGGCCATATCCAGGTCAAGAGAATATGTAGCCGACAAGGTCGGCGCGGAGATCGTGGGTAATCCAACCTACCTGGCAGAAGCGCTAAAAAAACTGGAGTACCATAATCAGAGGGCCCCGATGCAGAAGGTCAATGACGCAACAGCCCATATGTTCATTGTGAGTCCCTTAAGCTCAAAAGCGAGCGGTGGAGCGGGCTTTAAGATGCATAGACTCTTCAGCACCCATCCCCCCATGGATGAGAGGATCAGGAGGCTCGAGGCAATGGTCGGCATAGTGTAAGGTTTTTTTATAGATTTCCTTAAGGGCCGGGATTGAAAATCTTTGGCCCTTGTTTTTTGTCTTTTTTTAGAGCCCGTTGCGTGTTACCCTTAATAGCTTATGAAGAACAATGATGCATCAACCATATTCAATAACATTGAGATAATGCTTGTGGGCCCGCAGGGTCCCGGCAATATCGGCAGCGTGGCTCGTGCTATGATGAACACTGGATTTTCCCGTCTTACCCTTGTTGATCCGGTGGAGTTCGACTGCAATGAGGCGTGGAGCATGGCCTGTAACGCATCAGAGAACCTCAAAGGAGCGCGGGTCGTGAAGACCCTTGAGGAGGGGCTGAAGGATGTTAAGTACGCTGCCGCCTCTTCAAGGCGTAAGGGCAAGCTCAGGCACCCGACCCTGTCCTTGGAAGAAGCGACGGATAAGATACTCAACCTGGCAAAGGATAACAGGGTCGCCATTCTCTTCGGTCGTGAGGACAAAGGCCTTGTAAATGAGGAGATAGAAAAGTGCGAGATAGTCTTTGAGATACCCACAAGTGATGAGTACCCTTCCTTAAATCTTTCGCACGCTGTTTTTGTTGTCTGTTATCATCTTTTTCAGAGCACACTGCCGCCTGTTATGCCAACGATCGAGCTTGCTGAAAGGAATGAAGTGGATCTGATGTTCACGCATCTGGATCGTGCCTTAAAGCATCTGGGGTATGGTCAGGATGATAAGGGTGGCGAGTATCTCCTTAATATCATTATGAAAAACTTTAAGCGCCTCTTTGGCAGGACAGCCATCATGCCAAAGGAGGTGCAGATGTTACGCGGGGTTTTGGCGAAGATAGAGGAAAAGACCCTAAAGTAGCCCAAGATTGGCCTCTTAATTGTTGAAAATAGGCGTATTTTCTAATATAATTAATAGCTTAAACTTAATTTTCAGAGCCGAAAGGAGCTTTACCTTTTATGACCAATGATAATTTTCTAAGAGCCTGCAGACGAGAGGATGTTGACCATACACCGGTTTGGCTTATGCGCCAGGCCGGCAGATATATGAAGGAGTATATGGCGCTCAAAGAGAAGTACAGTTTTCTTGAGATGTGCCGTACCCCCGAGATAGCCTGCGAGGTGACGATGCAGCCAATTAACGCATTCGAACTTGATGCTGCGATAATCTTCGCCGACATACTGCTCCCTCTTGAGGGCATGGGCATAAAACTCGATTTTATTAAAGGCGACGGACCGAAGATATTTAATCCCGTCAGGTGCGAGGCTGACATAGATGCCATTCGCATAATAGAGCCAACAGAGGATGTGCCGTACCTGCTTGAAGCCATAAAGTTGACGCTTAAGGAGCTGGATGGCAAGATACCACTTATTGGTTTCTCCGGAGCGCCCTTTACCCTTGCAAGCTACATTGTCGAGGGCGGAGGATCAAGGAACTATCTTCATGCAAAAGGCATTATGTACGCAGACGATGGCCAGTGGAAAAAACTTATGGATAAGATCACAGAGGTTATTATCCGTTACCTTAAGGCTCAAGCCGACGCAGGCGTGCAGGCACTTCAGCTCTTTGATTCATGGGTCGGATGCCTCGGTCCCGAAGAGTACAAAGAGTTCGCTCTTCCATACACAAAGAGGGTTATAGACGAGGTCAAGGCCTATGCCCCGGATATCCCATTCATAAACTTCTCGACCAACACCGGTACATACCTTGAGCTCGCAAAAGAAGCGGGTGGGGATGTGATGGGCGTTGACTGGAGAGTAAACCTTGACGAGGCATGGGAGCGTATCGGTCATGACAAGGCCATTCAAGGCAACATGGACCCGGTAGTACTCTTTAGCTCGATCGATGAAATAAAGAAGAGAGCCTCAGCCGTGCTCGACAGGGCAAACGGACGTAACGGTCATATATTCAACCTTGGTCACGGCATAGTACTCGGCACACCTGTGGATCATGTTAAAGCTCTGATTGATCACGTTCACGAGTACTCTAAGAGATAGGTCCTAAAGGTAATATGACTGAGAATAAAAAAGGAACAACAGCGGTTTTGCTACTTGCTTTTGGCGGAGCCGATTCTATAGATAATGTTGAGCCGTTCATAAAGAATGTTCTCAAGGGCAGACCAGTGCGTCCCGAGACAATAGAGGCGGCAAAGGAAAGATATAGGCGGATAGGCGGAAGATCCCCTCTGCTTCAGATAACCCTGGAGCAGGCCGAGAAGCTTGAGGCAGAGCTTAATGCAACCCAAGATGGTAACTTCAAGGTCTACGTTGGCATGAGGCATTGGGATCCATACATAAAGGACACACTGAAAAAGATAAAGGATGACGGCATAGAAGATGTTATTGCCGTAATAATGGCCCCTCATACAACCAGGGCATCTACCGGAGGCTACAATATCGCTGTGGATGAGGCTCTGGAGGAACTCGGCGGCGGAGTAAAGCTGCGGTATGTGGATGACTGGCACACGAATCATTTTTTTATAGAAGCGCTTTATGAGAAGATAGGCGAGATACTCGGTGTGCTTCCCGTCGATAGTGAAGACTTCGTCACGATATTTACCGCTCACAGTTTGCCTGTGAAGATGTTAGAGAACGATCCGTACGTGGATAAGCTTAAGGAAAGTATCCGTGAGATACTCAAGCGTATACCACTTAACAGCCGTCTTGCCTTTCAGAGCAAGGGCGGGGGGGCGATGGAGTGGATAGGCCCGGACGCTGTTGATGTCATAAAAGAAGCAAAGAGTGCGGATAAAAAAGGCGTACTTCTTGTGCCTCTTGGTTTTGTCTCCGACCATGTCGAGACACTTTATGATATTGATGTTCTGATGGGCGAGGCCTGCGAGGAAGTTGGAATTGATTACGCAAGGGCCGGTAGCCTTAACACCAGCGCGAAGTTCATAGAGCTTCTCTGTGACGTCGTCTTAGCAAAGGTCAATGTGTCATGAAGAATGTAGTTATCGTCGGAGGCGGCATCTCCGGGCTTTCAACGGCTTACTTCCTGAAAGAGCTTGCAAGGGAAAATAACGCCGGCCCTTTGAATATAACCATAGTTGATAAGAAGGATGCCATCGGCGGCAATATCATAACAGAGCTTACCGATGGTTTTTTGATAGAGGGCGGCCCCGATTGTTTTTTATCAGAGAAGCCCTGGGCCATGGCCCTGTGTAAGAGGCTTGGCCTTGAAGACAGGCTCTTGGCGACAAAAAGTCCGAGGGGCAAGACATACGTTTTATCAAATGGCAAGTTACACCTGCTTCCCGAGGGTGTGATCCTCATGGTCCCTACAAAGATGTTCCCACTTCTCTTTAGCTCCCTTATGACCCTCTCCGGAAAAATTCGCATGGGTCTCGAGCTGTTCGTACCAAAGAAGAAAACCCCGGGTGATGAAACCCTTGGCGAGTTCGTAAGACGCAGACTTGGAAAGGAAGCGTTGGATAAGATAGCCGGTCCGCTTGTTGCCGGCGTGCATGCGGGTGACCCGGATACGATGAGCATCAAGAGTAGTTTTCCAAAGTTCGTGGAGATGGAGCAGAATTATGGAAGTCTTATCAAGGGGATGCTTGCCCGTATGAAACTTATGAAGGCTAAGCCCAGAAAAGGCGGAAAGCCTGTTACGATGTTCATGACCGTTAAGGGCGGGCTTGGAGAGGTCGTCAAGACCCTATTAAGCAAGATAAAGGATGTTAATATACTAAGCTCAACGGTTGTAAGTAAGATGGAGAACAATGATGACGGTTATGAGCTTACGCTTGACAACGGCAATGTGCTCAAGGCCGACGCGGTCGTTATAGCAACACCTGCTTATGCGACAAGCGAGATAGTTAAGACCCTTGACGGCAAATTAACTGAAAAGTTAGGTACCATTCCTTATGTCTCTACCGCTACCATAAGTATTGGTTTTAAGATGAAGGATATAAAGCACCCGATGGATGGCTTCGGCTTTGTCGTGCCCTTAAGTGAGGGCAGAAAGATAATGGCCGCAAGCTGGGTCTCCAGAAAGTGGGCAGGCAGAGCCCCTGACGACTGTGTTCTCATAAGATGTTTTGTAGGCGGAGCCTTTAATCAGGACCTTGTTGAGCTTGGTGATGAGGAGCTTAAGCAGATAGTTCTTGATGAACTTCGTGAAATCATGGGCATAGAGGCTACCCCTGTTATATGCAGGATATTCAGGTGGCGCCGTTCCATGCCGCAGTATACGGTCGGGCACGAGGAGAGGGTCACTGAGATAGAGGAACTTACAAATGCGCATAAAGGACTTTATATAACAGGCAGCGCTTTTCGCGGTATCGGCATAAGCGATAACGTAAGAGAGGCGGAGGAAACAGCAAAGAAAGTACTAGGGGTCCTGGCTTAGCCGCCAGGGTAAAGGATTATGAATACGGAGAAGATGAGAGATTCGGCCATGAAGCTCCTGCTTTCTCTTGAAGAGATGGATGCAGGGCTCTTGATGTTGAGCGTAGTATTGACAATGCTGTTGGCGATCCTTATTGGCTCCTATCGTTATTATTGCATCTATATGAAACGCAAGGCCCCATGGAATGTGCCACGTCTTTGGGGTCATAGTTCTTTTAAGGTTGTCTCATGGATCCTTTTTGTAGTGCCGTCACTATGGGCGGCCTCAGCAGTTGGAATCCTTATAACCAGATATATTGGCGGGATCGCCGGACAGGTAGCCTTCTTTATTGTCTTCTGTTTATGCTGGCTCATCTCTGCATGGCTCGGTACGATAAAAAGTAGACGAGAACTTCAGCGCTTTGAGGCTTTTTGCGAAAGCGGTGTTGATAGCCCTGTCATTCCTGGAGCGGAGGAGCAGGAGGCCGCTCTCTCGGCAGAGATAGACAGCGCCCTTGATATAGATGAGGATAAAGAAGAAGAAAAAGAAGAAGAAGAAAAAGATAAAGAAAAAGAAGAACCGGTTGCTGTAAAGAAGAAACCGCCCGCAAAGAAAAAGATATCGGCAAGCAAGAGAACAACCGCTACAAAGAAGAAATCCACGAAGACTCAGAGAACCAAGGATTGACCATACTAATTTAACCCGAAAAAAAGACAGCCTAAAGGCTGTCTTTTTAATTTGATGGTGCCGAAGGGGGGATTCGAACCCCCACGGGTCGCCCCACTACCCCCTCAAGATAGCGTGTCTACCAATGCCACCACTTCGGCAATATAGGTACAAGGTCCTTCCGGCCCAAGTTACTTGGCTTCTTTAC
>DAOVXI010000046.1 GCA_030636245.1 Deltaproteobacteria bacterium | reverse complement strand
GTTGGTCCAGAGTATCTGTACGGGGATAAGCATATAGATATACATCTTCTTATCCGTCTTCTCATACAAAGCAGATAGGAAAAGAAAAATAACTATAAAAAGATAACCGAAAAGATGAGGCCTTATAAATAGCCTGCTATAGATAAGGACCAAGACTAACAGGATAAGCATGAACGCAAACCACATCCTGTTTGCGCAGAACAGGTTTACCAGCCTGACCAGAAAATAAAAGAGCGCGCCGGTTACAAGGAACTGCAGAAGAAAAAGGCCAAACCATCCGCCGAGATACTCATAAAAAACATATGCTATCACCTGAAAGCCCCATGTAAAATCTATCCACTTCTCACCGCCAAAGGTATAAGAAAAAGGATCGACCATGGGAACACTCAGGTTTGACAAAATCCATTCGCCGCTTTCCAGAGCCCAGAAAATATCGGAGTCCCAACGCTGTTTCTGAAATGCCGTAAAGAACAGCACAACCAAAATAAATACAAAAAAGATAAGCGAGATTATGTTGGTCTGTCCGAGTATGCGGTTAGTTATCGTCGGTCTCATACTTCTCCAGTTTATACCTTATTGAACGGAAGCTTATACCAAGTAGCTCAGCGGCTTTTTTCTTGACCCCGCCGCACTTCTTAAGAGCTTTTTCAATTATTCTTCGCTCATACTCCGTTACCGCCTTATCAAGATCAAGTCCTTCGGAAGGGATATCGCTAAGAACCTCCCCCACTACTTCTCCGGACACGTCTTTTTGTGACATTACCTCAGTGAAGTTCTTTGGAAGTGAGGCCGGCATTATAACATCACCTTTTTCCAACACCACGGCCCTCTCTATAACATTCTCAAGCTCTCTTACATTACCGTTATAATCATTATCCATAAGCAGCTCCATGGCCTCCTCCGAGACAGCCTTTACGGACTTATCAAGTTCTTTGGAGTGCTTCTCTATGAAATGTTTTACAAGGTAAGGGATGTCTTCTTTTCTTTTCCTGAGAGGAGGCATCTCTATATGCACAACATTAAGCCTGTAGAAGAGGTCTTCTCTGAAATTTCCGGCAGCCACCTCGGCCTCAAGGTCTTTATTGGTTGCGACAATTACCCTTATATCAACCGCGATATCGTTTACACCGCCGACCCTTCGAATTATCTTTTCCTGAAGGAACCTTAAAAGCTTTACCTGAAGAGATGGCGGCATCTCGCCGATCTCATCAAGAAAAAGAGTTCCGCCGCTCGCCTTCTCAACAAGACCTGCCTTATTAGAGGTAGCGCCGGTGAAAGCACCTTTCTGATGACCAAAGAGTTCGCTCTCAATCAGGTTCTCAGGTATAGCTCCGCAGTTTACCGGAACAAATGACGCGTCCTTTCTTTGGCTCTCATCATGGATGGCCCACGCGACAAGTTCTTTGCCCGTGCCGCTCTCACCGGTTATGAGCACGCTCGCCTTACTCGAAGCAATGCTCATTATCATTTCATAGACTTCGCGCATCAACCTTGAGTTGCCGATCAAACCTCCAAGGCCAACAGCACTTTTAAGGTTCTTCTTTAGGAGCTCGTTCTCCCTTTCAAGCCGTCGCCACTTCAAGGCCCTATCTATATGGAGCTTTATATCATCAACATTAAAGGGCTTGGTGAAATAATCATACGCACCGGACTTCATCGCATCAACGGCTGTGTCGACCGAGGCATAGGCGGTCATCACCATCACGACGGTTGAAGGCTCAAGCTCTTTAACCTTCTTTAAGAGTTCTACCCCGCCCATCCCGGGCATACGCACGTCGGCTATGATAAGATCGCAGTTGTTTTCACTGAAGTACTCAAGCGCGCTCTCACCGTCAGGAAAAGTTTCCACAAGGTATCCTTCCTTCTTAAGCATAATGCTTAGGAAGTCCCTCATGCTTTTTTCATCATCAACTACAATGACCCTGTCTTTATCTATCGGGATCTCACTCATAACAATTCTGCCTAAGCTCTCTCCTCCAAATCAGTTAGCGGCAAAGAGACATTAAATACCGTGCCTTTGCCGATCGTGCTTGTCACCTCAATGCTACCGCCATGACTCTCTATCATTCTGTGTACCAAGGAGAGCCCAAGCCCGGTGCCGCTCTCCCTTGTGGAATAAAATGGATCGAATATCCTTTGGAGGTCTTCCGCGGCTATTCCACCACCGGTGTCACTCACCGTTATAATGACAACACCGGAGCTTCCGGGAAGATCTTCATCTGAAGTTATCATAAAATCCTCTACTCTTCCAGATTTAGCTTCTACCGTAAGTATACCGCCATCGGGCATAGCTGAGGCGGCATTAACGAATAAGTTCCAAAAGACCTGAGACATCTGTCTCCTGTCGGCCAAGACTATTATGTCATCTCTAACATTATTCCTGACATCAAGTCCCATTGCTTCAGGGCTATGCGAGAACACCCTTAACGCTTCTTCGATCACGTCCTTAACGTTTATGGGGTCGCGATTCCCCTTAGCAGGTTTTGCGAACAAAAGAAAATCCGTTATGAGTGCGTTAAGACGTTCTGTCTCCCTTACCACTATCTCCATCAAATGACGACTGTCACCCTCAAGGTCGAGATCCTTCTTTAGTACCTGTATAGAGCCGCTTATACTTGCAAGAGGATTACGTATCTCGTGAGCTATCGATGCCGCAAGCTCACCAAGGCCTTTAAGTTTCTCATCCCGTCTCAACTGTTCTTCCATGGCCTTTATGCCGGTCAGGTCTTGAAAGATAACTATCCTGTCAACATCTTTACTCTGCACGGTGGAGACAGTATACCCAACCTGAATAACCTTACCGTCCTTTGAGTTCATCTCCACTTCATCGTTATAACCACTACCGTCTCTCCACCTCTCAGAGTCGGCAAATTTCTTAAATACCTCACCTATGTCTTGATAGTAAACCTCTCTTAAGGAGTAACCCGTTATGGCGGTAGCAGCATTATTAAAGGAAGTTACCCTATCATTTTCATCAACCGTCATTATGCCGCTTGAAATGTTATCGACCACAACCCTGTTAAGCTCCTCAAGACGGCCAAAATCTATCTCCTTGTCCTCAAGCTCTTTTTCCACCCTCTCTGCTTTTTCAACAAGATGACCGGCAAGGTAAGCAACAACAAAAAATGCCAGCATGTTCGTTGCTATACTGGTAAGAACATCCTCCCATGCAGGGTCGACCGTTGCGCTCAAAACCTTGTATGACTCGGGCAAAATATTATAGAAGTCCAGGGTCATGAGAAGCCCGTAACCAATGCTGGAGAAGGAGGCCGCAAGGTAGCCGCCCCTTTTCCCGACAAGAGAGCTCGCACCCATCACAATGAGCGGATAAAGCACAAAGAGATAACTGTCTATGCCGCCTGTGACATAAACAATTACCGTTATGAGGGCTATATCTATGAGGATCTGGAGGTTTGCGAAGAGGGCAAGATTACGGAACTTATTAAGGATAGAGGCATAGACAACGCTTAAAAGCCCTATCGCGGCAACAACCGTATGTAGAGGGAAGAATGAAGGCCTTACATAACTGCCGTCACTTATCTGGAACCAGGTTGCGACAACAAGGAATGCGATAGCAAAAACAACCCTTAAGACCATTAGCCCGAGTAGCTTTGACCTTAAGGTTTTATCTGACTGCGTACTCATAATTGTTTTTTGGTTTAAGAAAAGAAACGCTGCTTACTATCCGCCCGCGGCTCCCGCCAAAGAGAATATAGGAAGATATAGCGCCATGACAAGTCCACCGACCACGACACCCAGGAACGACATAAGCATTGGTTCAATGAGAGCGGTAAGGGACGCAACAGCGGCGTCAACCTCGTCCTCATAGAAATCTGCGATCTTACTGAGCATGGTATCCAGCGCACCGGTAGTTTCACCGACGGTTATCATCTGTACGACCATGCCGGGAAAGACCTTGGTCTCACCCAAAGGCTCGGAGAGGGTCTTTCCTTCACTCAAGCTGTCTCTTGCCTTCATGATAGCATTCTCAATGACCTTATTACCTGCGGCCTTTGCGACTATCTCAAGAGCTTCAAGGATAGGAACACCACTGCTCATCATAGTACCAAGGGTACGTGTGAATCTGGCAACACCACTCTTCTTAAGCAGATCACCAAAGACCGGTAACTTAAGGAATATCCCATCCATGACAACTTCGCCGCTTTTGGTCTTATAGTATTGCTTGAGCCCAAAGTAGGTACCCGCCATAACACCAAGAATGATATACCACTTGGTCTTCATGAAATCACTCATGTTAACGACTATCTGTGTCGGTGCCGGCAAAGCACCTCCAAAGTCAGCGAACATGGATTCAAAGATAGGAACAACAAATATCAAAAGACCGCTAACAATAACCCCGGCGATACCGATAACAGCGATCGGATATGTTAGAGCACCCTTTATCTCGCCCTTAAGCTTCTCGGCTTTCTCCATGAACAGGGAAAGCCTGTTAAGGATAGTATCGAGGATACCGCCTATCTCGCCTGCGGCGACAAGGTTTACAAACAGGACATCAAATATTTTAGGATGCTTGGCGAGGGCATCGGCAAAGGTACTTCCTCCCTCAACACTTGCCTTAACCTCTATTAGAGCCGCCTTAAGGGGCGGATTTTCCTGTTGGCTCGAAAGAATATCAAGACACTGAACAAGAGGGAGACCGGCATCGATCATGGTTGCGAACTGACGGGTAAAGATAACGATGTCCTTTGTCTTTACCTTGGGGCCGAAACCCGGGATCTTTATCTCGAATGAACCCATTCCCTTCTTCTCAACTATTGAAGTAGGGGTTATCTGGCGCTGTTTAAGCTGCGCTGAGGCCTGTGCTACGTTATCAGCTTCAATAACACCTTTAGCGGTTGTCCCGCCCGGCCCTTTTCCTGCGTATTCATACTTTGGCATAAGATATAATCTTTAATCCTTTTATGTTCTTCTCACAGGAGCGCTCCCGCCCCTCATTGCACCTGCATTTACCATCATCTGCTTAAGTTCCTCAGGATCGGAGCTTCTTCCAAAGGCTTCATCAAGTGTTATCACCCGTTTAACGTACAGGTCAAGCAACGCCTGGTTAAGTGTCTGCATACCGTACTTACCCTGACCGACCTGCATCTGTGAGTATATCTGATGTATCTTATCTTCACGGATAAGGTTTCTGATGGCAGCGTTAGGGACCATTACCTCAAGCACGAGCGCACGCCCTTTCCCGTCAGCTTTTACAGCAAGTATCTGACTCATAACACCCTCAAGAACAAAGGACAGCTGCGCCCTTATCTGCGGTTGCTGATACGCGGGAAAAACGTCAACGATCCTGTTAATGGTCTGCACACACGAGTTGGTATGAAGTGTGGCGAAACACAGATGACCTGTCTCTGCGACAGTCAAAGCGGTTTCAATGGTCTCCATATCCCTTAGCTCACCAAGCAGGACAACATCAGGATCCTGGCGTAAGACATGCTTAAGAGCGGCCTTAAATGTATATGTATCCGCCCCGACCTCACGCTGGTTAACAAGGCTCATCTTTGAGTGATGCAAATACTCGATCGGGTCTTCTATCGTAATAATATGCTCTGCACGCTCTGTGTTTATTTTATCTATGACTGCGGCAAGTGTTGTACTCTTACCGCTTCCAGTCGGCCCTGTTACAAGGACCAGCCCTCTGGGTTTTTTTGCAAGCTCCGAAACCACGGGCGGCAATCCAAGCTCGGTTGCGGTTTTGATCTCAAAAGGAATGGCCCTATAGACCCCGGCCACAGAACCCCTCTGAACAAATAAGTTACCCCTGAAACGGCTAACACCTTTTACACCAAAGCTAAAATCAAGTTCGTTGTTTTCCTCGAACTCGTGCTTCTGTGCATCCGTAAGCACCGAGTAACAAAGGGTCTTCGTATCCGTAGCACTCATGGCCGGGGCGTTACTGGAGGTAAGGTGACCGCTAAGACGCATCTTGGGCGGCGAACCGGCTGAGATGTGCAGATCTGAACCACCCTGTTCTATCAAGGTCTTTAAGAGTGTCTGCAGATCGAACTTCTTTGCCGCAGCTGGTGCACCGGGTGCTCCAGGCCTTCCACCGGGTGCTCCGGCTCCAGGAGGTCTGGGTATCCCCTGAGGGGCAGCCCCGGGTGGTGCTGGTACTCCGGGCGCTCCTGGCGGTTTTGGTATCCCGGGCGTAGCCGGTGCTGCCGGCGCTCCGGGCGGTCTTGGTATTCCCGGAGGGCCACCTCCGGGCGGTTTTGGCGGTGGAATAGGTCCACTCATTTTCTATCTCCTAGTAAATATAATTAAAAAAAGAACCACTATTCAAATAATTAGTTATCGGACATTGTAACACGTAATATCTCTTCTACGGTTGTAACACCTTCTGCTATCTTTTTAACGCCGGCCATCCTCAGGGTCAACATGCCCTCAGCTATTGCCTGCTTCTTTAGTTCTGCCGCACTGGCTCCATTCAAGACCGCGTCTTTTAATGGATCGGTAAACGGCATAACTTCATATAAAGCGACCCTGCCCTTATAGCCCGTACCACCACAGGTTGCACAACCCTTACCATGAGATGCCTTTATCTGTTTGGCAGCCTCCGGGTTCACACCCAGGTCTATAAAAGTGTCCATCGGAACCTCTACAGGTTCGGTACAGTCACTGCAAATCTTTCTTGCGAGTCTTTGAGCCAGGATGCAGTTACAGGCACTGGATACGAGGAAAGGCTCAATACCCATATTAAGAAGCCTGTTTACAGTGGAAGGAGCATCGTTCGTATGAAGAGTTGAGAGCACAAGGTGACCGGTAAGCGCGGCCTTAATTGCTATCTCAGCCGTCTCATAATCCCTTATCTCTCCGACCATGATTATGTCAGGATCTTGTCTTAAAAAACTTCTTAGCGCGGCGGCAAAGTTGAGCCCTATATCATCATGCATCTGACACTGGTTAATTCCCATAAGGTTAAACTCAACCGGATCTTCTGCCGTAGATATGTTCTCACTGACCTTATTAAGATCGGAAAGCGCGGAGTAAAGTGTTGTTGTTTTTCCGCTTCCGGTAGGACCTGTAACGAGCACTATGCCCCACGGCTTATGGATTGAGCCAAGAAAAGCATCAAGTGCCTTCTGGTCAAAACCAAGTTTAGTCATGTCAAGCTGAAGGTTACTTTTATCAAGAAGCCTCAAACAAACCTTCTCACCAAAAAGTGTTGGAAGAACAGAGACACGATAATCCATCTCCTTGTTCTTTCCTAGCTTAAGTTTAATTCGACCATCCTGAGGAAGCCTTCTTTCAGCGATATCAAGTTGACTTAATATTTTTATTCTTGAGACAATGGCATTACGCAGGCTCATAGGCGGCTTCATAACTTCCTGAAGTACTCCATCAGTCCTGTAACGCACCCTAAAGCTCTTTTCATAAGGCTCAATATGTATATCACTGGAGCTCTTTTTTATAGCATCAGTAAGTATCAGGTTAACAAGCTTAACAACCGGCGCGTCCTCTACCGCTTTCTTAAGGTCACCCAGGTCAACATCCTCTTCCTCCTGGACTGTCTCAATATCATCATCCTCAAACTCGGTCAGGACATCATCCATGTCCATTTCCATCTCTTCCATAGCGTACGCACTCTCGATAGCGTCCTTTATGGCACCCTCTGCGGCGACAACACTCTCAACATTATACCCGGTTAGAAATTTAATATCGTCAATAGCAAAAATATTAGATGGATCGGCCATAGCAACAATAAGAGTAGAGCCGGTTCTTTTAACCGGCAAAACCTGATATTTTTTTGCAACGTCCTCAGGAATCAGCTGGGCAATTTCAGACTCGATCTCTTCATTAGCAAGGTCAATTGTTGGAATGCCATATTGTTTGCTCAAGAACATGGTCAGCTCTTGTTCTGAGAGGTGCCCCAGCTTGGTAAGATTAAAGCCGAGCCTGCCACCGGCACGCTTTTGCTCCTCAATGCCTTCCTGGAGTTGCTCAGGAGTTATAACCCTGTCCCTTAAAAGTAACTCACCTAATCTTTCAGCCATATTTTTTACTCCGTGTAATTTTTTTATTTAAAGTATAATGATATAAGACACTACCTATATTGTCAAGTCAATTTGTAATAAACAGCACCACTCAAATCCAATTACATCAATAACTTACAGACTTTTTACACCATAAATAAATTCACCACGAACATAGCTCTTATAGAGAGTACTAAAGCTTAGAACAATGCACATATTTGACATGGTTTTACTTTTTCTGATATCATCGAAAGGTTGAAATTATGGAGAAAATACTTATAATACTTTTAGGCATTTCAGTGGCCGCATTTATACTTAATCTTCCTTTCGGGTATCTTCGAACTACCCGAAAAAAGCTAAGTTTCCTGTGGTTTTTGTACATTCATATACCAATTCCGTTCATCATTTTACTTCGATTTCATCTTGAGGTAAGTTATATGTTCATACCGGTCATCCTTATCGGCGCCATCGCGGGTCAGTTCCTGGGAGGGCGGCTGAACACCAACAGGGTCTCATAAACTATTGTTTTATTTGAGTAAAACCAGGTTCCCAAACCATGATAATTTATAAGAAGTCAAAGCGATCCACACGCGTATCAGAGGTGATGAAGAGCGGCCTCGAAGACCTCGCCCTCGGCGTAAGGTTGCGGGAATACAGGCTTTTTCAGGCATGGTCATCGATCGTTGGAGAGACACTGGCCGACAAGGTACAACCCCAGAGACTATTTAGGGACACCCTGTATCTCACGGCTTCAAGCACCGCCTGGATCACCGAGCTGCGTTACCTGAAGCTGGAACTACTTGAAAAGATTAATGATTTCATAAATGAGGAGAACTTCGAAGTAAAGGATCTGGTTATCCATACAGGCATAGTAAAAAAGAGGGAAAAGGCCAAGAAAAAGTTCAAGCCAAGGAAAAAAGTCCTTAAAAAACAAGAGCTTGAGTTCATTACCAACTCGCTTACAGGCATAAAGGATCCGGCACTTCTGAGGACCATCAAGCGGGCCATGAAGCGCTCTTTTCAGGATAGAACAGAGGAATCTAAAGACGAGTCATGATTTCAAAAAGCCTAAAAAACTAAATAAAAACATCAGCTTCCACTGTATCGCTGTTTTCAAAACCACGCCTTGCCTCAACGCATACAAAGGCCGGATCGGCCCCTTTTTTGCCCCTGTAATAACTCACCCTCGAAAGGCCGAAGCCGGCCTTTCTAAGCTCATCCCTCAGCTCCTCAAACCTTGAAAAAGCATAACAAAAATAAGCACTTCCATCGTCCTTCAGATGTCTTGCCACGGCCTCTATTAACTCCCCAAGCCCCCCAAATTCCTCGCATCTGGCCGCCTGTCTGGCATCATTCGGGCTCACCCTGCCGGAGCCCTTTTTCACGTAAGGCGGATTGGCTAAGACCGCGTCATACTTACGTTTTTTCAGTTTTTCGCCACTTTTTCTCCAGTCACAGAGGAAAACGGAGAATTCGGAGAATAACTCGTTCTCCGAGATGTTCTTTTGCGCGATTTCACAGGCTTTTTCATTAACCTCGATTCCCGTAATTCTCCATTTTCTATTCCTGCAGAGGAGAAGAAGTGGAATCGCTCCCGTGCCGGTTCCAAGCTCCAATATTTCCTCCACCTTGTCCTCCAAAAGCGAGGGCACGGCGAACTCGGTCAATGCAACCGAGTCGCTCGTCAGCTTCTGGCCATTATAACCCGAAGTGCCCGCATCCGCCTGGAAGTATAAAAAGGGGCCGATCATTTCATGACCCATGCTCAACCCCCTCTTCCGAAATAAAGAAAAGGGCCGTCACAAGTGCCGGCCCCTTTTTCCTTAACCATATC
>DAOVXI010000052.1 GCA_030636245.1 Deltaproteobacteria bacterium | reverse complement strand
ATTATAGAGAATACCCCTACAAGCAGGGCCAGCACTATAATGGGCAACACCACAAGACTTAAAGGAGTAAAGTACACAAAGACAAGCGCCGCTATAATGCCTCCTACTATACCACCGATAGCGCCCTCAATGGTCTTGCCCGGGCTTATGCCGGGACACATTTTTTTACGTCCGATAGCCCTGCCGGTAAAGTACGCGAAGGTATCATTACTCCAGACAATGATCAAAAGAAGCAAGAGCCACCATCTTCCCTGATTCATCGTAACTATGAAAATAAGGTGGGTTAAGAGAAGCGGGATGTACAACATGCCTGAGGTTGCATAGACAAGGCGATTGAAGCGCTGCTCGGTCTCCCCCTTTTCAAAGATAACAAGCACCGATAAAAGAAGAAAAGACAACACGAGCAAAGGAGCTATCAAAAGAAGAAAAGAAATAACAGACCATGCCGCAATTCCCTCAAGCTCCAACAAGTCAGGGCCGCTAATAAGGAATATCACAAGCGGCATAAAGCCTGTTAAGTATAGTCCCCACTTCGAAAGCTTTCCGCTGCCGTCGGTTACCTTTGAGGTTATCGCCGTGTACTCCCTGAGCGCAACAAGGCTGATGACGGTTATAAGAACCGCAAGCCACAAAAGTGGCGCATAAAGTATCAGAGCGACTACGACAGGGATAAGTATTATCCCGCTAAGTATCCTTTTAAGAATTGGAGCCTCCCACTTATGTTGTAAAGTTAATTTATTCAGGCTTAAGGTTGGATTCTATTACGTTATTACCCGGCAACACCGACAAGCTGACCTCCGGTAAGACCGAAGCGTCTTTGGCGGCTTGCATAATCCTCTATGGCACGGATCAGATCTTCAGATGTAAAGTCCGGCCACAGTATGTCGGTCACGTAAAGCTCAGTGTAGGCGAGCTGCCAGAGCAGGAAGTTGGAAATGCGGCTTTCTCCACTCGTTCTTATAAGAAGATCCGGATCCGGCACACCGCTGGTATAAAGTGAGGCGCTTAAGCTTTCTTCATTTATATCTTCAATATCCATCTCGCCGTTCACAACCCGCTCGGCGATCTTCTTTGCGGCCATAACTATCTCATCCCTGCCGCTATAACTTATTGCGAGCTGAAGTAACATCCCTGTGCAGTCTTTCGTAAGCTCCTCAACATTCTTTACGGCCCTTCTTGCTTTTGCGGGAAGGTCATCAACATTACCTATCATCCGAAAACGTATATTATTTTCTTTAAGGCCACCGCCCTCTTTTGTTAAGTGCTTCTCGATAAAACCCATAAGCATGTTGACCTCATAGGCAGGACGATTCCAGTTCTCTTTGGAGAATGTATAAAGGGTAAGGTACTGAACGCCTATCTCCGAGGAGTAGGTCACAATGTTCTTTGCGACACTAACGCCCTTTTTATGGCCGCTTATCCGGCTATCGCCACGGCTCTCTGCCCAGCGTCCGTTGCCGTCCATTATGATAGCGATATGAGTAGGGATATTGTTTTCCATCATTAAAAAAATCCAAGCCCTTGGCTTAGACCTCCATTATGTCCTGTTCCTTCTTTTCAAGTATCTCATCAAGCATCTTTATCTTCGCGTCAGTCAGCTCCTGGACCTTATGCTGACCCTTCTTAAGATCATCCTCGGTTATCTCTTTATCCTTCTCAAGCTTCTTAAGCGACTCGTTGGCATCCCTTCTTGAGTTCCTTACAGAGACCTTGGCCTCTTCGCCGTACTTCTTCGCAAGCTTCACATACTCTTTCCTGCGCTCTTCCGTAAGCGAGGGCACCTGTATCCTGATTATCTTGCCGTCGTTAGACGGATTAAGCCCAAGGTCGGCACCACTTATCGCCTTTTCAATGTCCGGGAGTTGAGATATATCCCACGGCTGAATGGTTATGAGCCTGCTTTCCGGAACCGCAAGTGTCGCTACCTGATTCAGAGGAGAAAGGTTTCCATAATAATCAACCTTGATATCCTCGATCATTGTAACGGAGGCTCTGCCTGTTCTTATCTTGGATAACTCATGCCTGAAAGCGGCGATAGTTTTATCCATCTTTTCTTCTGCTTCTTTAAACACTGATTCCATAATAATATATCTCCGAAAGAAAATATTAGGCCGTAACGGTCGTACCGACCTTGGCGCCCTGGATCACCTTCTTGATATTGCCATTGTTTTTAAGATTAAATACGACGATAGGAAGGCTGTTGTCCATGCAAAGTGATACGGCGGTCGAGTCCATGACCTTTAGCCCTTTTTGTAGCACATCAATATAAGTAATATGATCGAACATCACGGCGTCCTTGTTGGTCATGGGGTCTGAGTCATAGACACCATCGACTTTAGTGGCTTTAAGGATAACCTCGGCGTTTATCTCCATTGCCCTGAGTGAAGCAGCCGTGTCGGTTGTGAAGTATGGGTTGCCGGTGCCGGCCGCGAAGATCACAACCCTGCCTTTTTCAATATGACGTACGGCACGGCGTCTTATGTAGCTCTCTGCGAGTTCCTTCATCTCTATGGCTGAAAGAACCCGTGTCATTATATCTTTTTTCTCAAGAGCGTCCTGAAGGGTAAGGCCGTTTATGACCGTTGCCAGCATGCCGACATAATCCGCTGTTGCTCTGTCCATACCCTTTGCGCTACCTTCAATACCTCTGAAGATGTTGCCGCCTCCGATAACTATCGCTATCTCGACGCCCATGGCGTGAATTTCCTTTATCTCCTCAGCAATACCATCAACCACAGCGGGGTCAACGCCATATGCTTGCTCGCCCATAAGGGCTTCGCCTGAGAGTTTCAGGAGTATCCTCTTATACTTTAAAGCCATAGAGTACGGAGAGAAAGATGCTTTTTATGTCCCTTCGTTTTATTTAAGCGAGGTGCGGTGTTACTAGGCGCACTCTTCTGTTGAGTTCTCGTCCGAGCCCTCGCCAATAGCATACCTGGTAAAACGGTTTATCTGCATGTTCTCACCAAGCTTGGCTATCGCTTCGGTAAGCAAATCGCCTATTGTCTGATCATTGTTCTTAACGAACTGCTGTTCCAGCAGGCAATTATCCTTATAGAACTTATCAAGCTTGCCCTCGGCTATCTTCTCGATAACCTTTTCCGGCTTGCCGGATTCCTTGGCTTGGGCCTTGTAGATATCTTTTTCTTTTTCTATCACATCGGCGGGAACGTCCTCCCTCTGTACATACAAGGGGTTCATTGCCGCAACGTGCATTGCTATATCTCTGGTGAGTCCCTGAAAATCATCTGTCTTTGCGACAAAATCAGTCTCACAGTTAACCTCAACAATTACGCCTATCTTACCACCGCTATGGATATAAGGGGTAACAAGACCTTCCGATGTTGCCCTGCCGGCTTTTTTCGATGCCGCCGCAAGACCCTTCTCCCTCAGGAATGTAACGGCCCGATCTATATCAAGCTCGCTCTCCTTTAAGGCCCTCTTGCAGTCCATTATACCTGCGCCGGTCATTGATCTAAGTTCTTTAACTTTAGCTGCTGAAATCTCCATCTACTGAAAATCCTCCAAATTTATATTATATAGTTTTTCAAGCTTCTATCTGTTTTAAGCTTCTGCCGGTTTTTCCGACTTGGGCTCTTCTGCCGGTGCGGTTACTTCTTTTGCCGGCTCTTTGCTAGCCTCTTCAGCAGGCGCTTCAGCTTCGGCCTCGGCCGCTGCCTTTGTAAGCTCTTCCTCTACTGAACCTGCCTTATCGCTCTCTGACTGAAGCCCCTCTTCATAAATGGCCCTGCCCTCTATGGTTGCTTCGGCTATAGCGTTAGAGAACAGATCGATTGCACGTATGGCATCGTCATTACCAGGAATTATGTGATCTACCTCGTCAGGATCGCAGTTGGTATCAACAACAGCAACGACCGGTATGCCAAGCTTTCTGCCTTCCTTAACAGCGATGGCTTCTTTCTTTGAGTCCACAACGAATATGACAGACGGGATCTTGCTCATGTTCCTGAGACCACCAAGGCTTTTCTCAAGTCTTAGTCTCTCTTTTTCGAGCATGATGGACTCTTTCTTGGTCACGGCCATCTTATCCCCTGTTGCTTCCTTCTCGGCATCAAGTTTCTTGAGTCTATCGAGGCTCTTCTTTACCGTCGCAAAGTTAGTGAGCAGTCCGCCAAGCCACTTCTGGTCGACATAATCCATCTCACATTTTTCTGTCGCTGACACTATCGCGTTATGCGCCTGCTTCTTTGTGCCGACAAAAAGCACCCTTCCGCCCTTGCTTGCGACATCCTTCACAATTTCATAAGCATCCTTGAACATCTTGACCGTTTGCTGAAGGTCGATGATGTAGATGCCGTTCCTCGCTCCAAAGATATAAGACTTCATCTTCGGGTTCCACCTCTTGGTCTGATGACCAAAGTGTACTCCTGCCTCCAGGAGCTGTTTCATTGTCAAATACGCCATTTTTCTTTCCTCTCTTTCGGTTTTTTCCTCCGCGTATCCGAGTTATGCAATTTGCCGAAATCCCTTATTTAAGGAACACCGCCGGCACTTCAGATTACGCGTGTGTAGTAATCTAATTTTTTATCACAAAATAAGCTACTTTTGCAAGAAAAAAAGCTTATTTTAAATATTTTTTAATGCCTCCCCTCTCATTCTCCCCTTATCACAGCAAGTCTGTTCTACAACCCTGAGATATCGCTCAATAAGCAGCAAGATAAGTTACAATAGGTACAATAATTTGACTGTTTGCCTTGTCTTCTGGTAAAATCAAATTATACTCTAAATAAAGGAAATCGGAAAGAAAGAAAATAATAATGGACTTTAATGAAGCCTCCAAAAAATCAATACAGATCGTAGAGAACTTAAAACTAGCGCTTAAGGGCAAGGATGAGGTCTGCGCTCTCAGCACGGCCGCACTCCTAAGCGGCGGACACCTCCTGATAGAGGACGTTCCCGGTGTTGGCAAAACAACCCTGGCCCACGGTATCGCCCTAAGTATAGACGCCTCATTTAAGCGAATTCAGTTCACAAGCGACCTGCTCCCCTCGGATGTCATAGGGGTCACCATCTACAACCAGAAGAAAGGTGAGTTCGAGTTCCGTCACGGACCTATTTTTTCCAATGTAGTGCTTGCTGACGAGATAAACCGTGCCACCCCAAAGACACAGAGCGCGCTGCTTGAAGCGATGAATGAAAAGCAGGTCTCGGTAGAGAACCTCACCTATGAGCTCCCCTCACCTTTTTTCATCGTGGCCACCCAGAACCCGCTCGAGTTCGCAGGCACCTTTCCGCTCCCGGAGAGCCAGCTTGACCGTTTCAGCATGCGGCTTAAAATAGGCTACCCGACAAGCGAGGTAGAGAAAGAGATATTAAGCTCAGCATCCACGAGCAAGGCCAGTCCTTTAAAAGCCGTAGTCTCCGGAGACGACATAGCTAAGATGCAGGAAGCAATAAGTACGGTACATGTTGAGGAAGACCTCTCGAACCTTATCGTAGAGATAATAGAGGCGACCAGGCATCACGATGAGATAAGTATCGGGGCAAGCCCCAGGGGATCCATATACCTTTACCGCTCGGCACAAGCTCTCGCTCTCATAAGAGAACGCGATTTTCTTACCCCTGATGATATTTTGGATGTCGCCATACCTGTTCTCTCTCATAGGATATCAAGCACCTTGAGCGCTCAGACAGGCAGAGGACAGAACGAAGAAGTTCTCCGTGATATCCTTACAAAAACAAAGATACCTGTCTAATGAGCTTAAGGCTCGCATTAAGCACACCCATGCCGTGGCTACTGATACTTATCGGTAGGCTGCTTGGAAAGAGCTCCGGCAACAAAGGCACGGAGCTCATCACAAGAAAAAAACGACTCAAACTCTTTTTCCTCCCCCGCTCGCTCAAGTTCACGAAGGAAGGCATCGCATACACAATATTTCTTATTATTATCGGTGCAGCTGCCATAAACACCGGTAACAACCTGCTCTACCTGGTGGTGGCCATGATGCTCTCACTTATAGTCATCTCAGGGCTGATGAGTGAAAGCACACTCAAAAAGATCTATGTCGAACGATCCGTTCCAAAGACGATCCATAGAGATACCCCTGTGCGTATCGGCTATACAATAACGAACAAAAAAAGCATGATACCCTCATACTCGATCGTGCTTAAGGAGGATATCAATGCTGACCTCACGATACAAACGCCGGGCTACCTGATAAAGGTATCGGCCGGGGAAGAAAAACACAGCTCTTCTTCCGTTATATTCAATGGGCGCGGCAAGGTGTCCTTGGGCTTTATAACACTCTCAACACGTTTCCCCTTCGGCCTATTCAACAAAGGGCGGCTCATCATGAGTGAGGCTTTGATACTGGTTTACCCAAAGATAACACCGATAGATGAGACACCCCCTCCGGGCAGAGGCGTACACCACGGGGAAAGCATCCCTGTAAAAGGAGAAGGTTTTGAACTCTATGGTGCGCGCGAATACGGCCCCGGAGATGACGCAAGGCACATCATGTGGAAAGCTCTTGCCAGAACAAATAAACTCTACATAAAGGAACACGAGAAAGAGCTTGAGAGCGAGGTTACAATTTTTTTCAACAACCTCAAGGAAGATAGCGAACAAGGCAGCAACGAATTTGAGAGTGCCGTAGATAGAGCGGCCTCCCTTGCGCATAACTATTTTAAACACGGATACTCGGTCGGCCTGGCTTTGATGTCCTCCTCAATAGAACCCGGCAGCGGTGTTGGACAAATGGAACGCATACTAACGGCTCTTGCGCTTGTAAAGAGTGAAGGCACAGGCAAGCCAACCGTAAGGGTTATCGGAACATGAGCTTTAACTGGTACATAAGGACCGTCACCATAGCATTGGTCTCCGTCGGCTTTATGGCCACCCTTCTTATAGAAGAGGTTGGCTGGGGTTTTAAGGCCGGCTGCCTGTTCGCCACCGTTATCACAGGCTACCTCTTTGTGAAACGTCCGCCAAAGTTCTCGCATTTATTATGGAACATAATTGCCGTTATCATCTTTGCCGTATTCATCAGCGACTACATTCTGCTGAGTAAAGACTTGATAGCCTCCGGATCAAAGTTCCTCATGGTACTTGTCGCGTTAAAACTGCTCGACGTAAATACGAGACGTGACTTTTTACTTCTCTTCACAATTATAATCTTTGAAGTACTTGCCGCCGCCGCATCCACCGTGAGCCCTCTCTTCTTTGCTGTACTGTGTTTATTTATAATTACCTCCATCTGGGCAATGATGATATTCAACCTAAAGAGAGACCACGAAGAGTGGAGTAAACAAAGCTCCAGTGAGGTAACACTTCCAAAGAGCTTGTTCGGTGCTCCATTCATAGCGGTAACCGGCGGCATCACGATCGCTTCCGTGCTCATCACATTCATACTCTTTATGATCATTCCAAGAATGAGCGTCGGTTTTTTTAATATTAAATCACTTGATACGATCAAAACGACCGCCTTCTCCGATACGGTCAAACTCGGAGAGCTTGGGACCATAAAGCTCGACCCGACCATAGTAATGAGGATAGAGCTTCCGGAGAGTAGCGAGCTGGTACGTAAAAAGAGGCCGCTTCACATGAAAGGCGCCACGCTCGACACCTATGACGGCATAAACTGGAAGCGCACCCTTTTTAAAAGAGAAAAAGTAACACGTACCAGAATGTCTGTCTTTGAACACCTCGGACGGAAGAACAGAGACGCGATCCGCCAAGACATCATGCTCGAGCCTGTCAACTCGACGGTACTGTTTGCCCTCCCCGATTGGAACAGGATAGAGGGAGGTTTCATAAGATTATTCAACGACAGGGGTGACGCGATCCGGGTACCCACCGTGCCCTACAGGAAAACAAAGTACTCTGTGTGGTCAACCCCTGACGGCATAATCGAAGACACTTTGAATGAACAGGATATGATGGCATACCTGGCTCTTCCTGAAAAGACCGAGCTCATTATGGCGCTCGCAAAAGAAGTGACAACAAATATGACAGAGGATATCGATAAGGCACGCGCGATCGAAGCTCACCTTAAAGGTAACTACGGCTACTCCCTCACGACAAAAAAGGGCGAAGGCGAAACCCCTCTCAATGATTTTCTTTTTTATACGAAGCAGGGATACTGCGAACAGTACGCTACAGCCATGGCGATCATGCTGCGCACCATAGACATACCATCAAGGCTTGTAACAGGATACCTTGAAGGTCAGTGGAACCCTTTCGGGGATTATTACGTTGTGCGCCAGCAAGACGCTCACAGCTGGGTAGAGGCTTACATCAAAGACCTGGGCTGGGTAACCTTTGACCCGACAGCCAACTCGGGGCTTATTAATGCCTTTAGCTACTCAAAGCTCACAATGTACATGGACACCCTCATATGGAGATGGAACAGACATATAATTAACTACTCATTCGAAGACCAGGTCAGCGGAACAAAAGGAATAGAGTCAAGGATAAGCGCCCTGATCAAGACAATAAAATCATTCAGTAGCGACATAAAAACAAACTCAAAGAAAAGAGGCAACCTTCTTTTGATCGTACTTTTGATCCCGATAACAGCGGTCATGGTTATATTCTATATAAATAGATCCAAGAAAAGAAAACACCCGGACAAAACCCCACTGTTCTATCTAAAGATGTTGGCGGTGATCAAAAAAGATAACGGCATGGAACGACTTGACCATGAGACCCCGCGAGCCTTTGCAGAGCGTACGGGTATAATGGAAGTCACAGAGCTTACTGATATTTTTGAGAAGATAAGGTATGGAAATAAAGGACTTGAATACAAAAGTGATACGATACCCGGACTCATGGAAAAACTACTGATAAATAAGGCTAAGCCTGCTTGAGCACTCGGGATACCTCTCCAAGCAGTTTAGAAAGTTCTATTGGTTTTGGTACGTAGCCGTCGAAGCCCTGAGCCAGGATCTTCTCCTCATCACCCATCATGGCTGAGGCGGTCAGTGCCACCACGGGGATCCCTTTGTACCTCTCTTCTTCTTTTATCTTACCCATCGCTTCAAGCCCGCCCATGACAGGCATCTGAAGGTCCATCAGAACAATATCAGGCGCATCCTTAGCCATACTCTCAAGTGCTGCAGCGCCATTTACCGCTTCCATTATAGTATACCCCTCAAGAGAAAGCATCTCTTTAACAAGGACCATATT